>JAFVAA010000728.1 GCA_017476305.1 Lachnospiraceae bacterium | reverse complement strand
TTGAGGAGATGATCGCATAGCACGAAAGGTATATAGAACCATAAGTGTTATCAGCAATCATAAAATCAGGAACAGGTTGACAGACCACAACAGACGGAGGCAGTAGGAGTTACTGCCTCTTTCTGCTTGGTTCAATAAAAAAATGAGCATTTATGCTCATGGAAAAGGAGGTTCTTATGAACGATAAGGAATTGGTAAAGAAGGAGGAGAATGCTTCTGAAGAAAACACTTCTGAAAAAAGCATTTCTAAAGAAGATTCTTCAAAAAAGGTCACTGCATGGAAGATAGCGGCATTGGAGAAAAACCGGTTAAGCATGGATGACATGTTATCTTTTTCATGTGATAACTGCGGAGAATGCTGTAAACACCAGAATGACCTGATCATGAATCCATATGACATTTTTCGCCTGGCAAAGAGGTTAGACCTTACACCGAAAGAGTGGATGGATTTGTATGCAGATGTGTATATCGGATCAGAGAGCAGGGTGCCGGTCGTGCGCATCAAAATGATCGGGGATGAGATGCATTGTCCTTTCTTAAAGAACAACCGCTGCACACTGCACCGGTTCAAACCGGATGTATGCGCCTTGTATCCTCTTGGAAGGGCAATCTGCTATCATGACGATCCGAAGGAGATCACGACGAATGAGCCGGAGGTCGTATATTTTCACAGTGGATGCAAATGTGGAACGGAACAAAACGGACAGACGGTAAAGAAGTGGTTAGACAGCTTCGGACTGATGGAACGGGAGCATTTCTTTATCCGCTGGACAAAGGTGATCCGTGAAGTTTCTGCATTTGTCCGGAGCTTAGAGAAGACGATGGACGATGAGGAGATTCTGAAAACGATCTGGGGACTGATCATTCTGCAGCTCTATGCAGATTATGATATCCATAAGGATTTTGGACTGCAGTTTGAGAAGAATTTCAAAGAACTGCAGGAGCATATGGAAAAAATACAGGGAATAAGGAGGGCATATCATGAAGGAGAACTACAATAATTTTCAGATCATCCGAAAGGATGCAAAAGGCTGTTTCGTAGAAAGCCTGTGCGATTACTTTCCGGCAGGAAAGGCACATCTGCAGTTCGTGGCGTATAATGCGAACATGCCGGAAGGACAGAGACAGACGGCACTCGTCAACCTCTACATCGGTGTAGATGAGCTGCAGGAGATCTGCCGGAAGATAAGCAGCGGGGAACTGCGGTATATGCTCACTCAGCTCAAGCAGACAGGGAACTTTAACCAGCCACTCATGGAATGGCTCGGAGGGACTTCTGCCGGGAAGCTTGCTGCCATGGGAAAGAGCAGGAAGGACGGGATGAGCGTGTCAAGGACTGCAAAGCTCCTGCCCGGAAAGAAATCGGATTTTCTTTTTGTGGCAGACAGCGGACCTGGAGAGCAGAACAGGCAGGGACTGATCGTGCCAAGGTTCGGAACGAATCCGGAGAACCATATTTCGGTCAGCATGACATGGGAATCCCTGAGTGAGCTGTTCCTGCTCACGAAAGCGAATTATGAGGCATGGCTCGCTGCAAAATATCTGAGAATGATGATGCAGCCGGCGGGACAGTAGGCAGAGTCCATTATAACGGATTCATCTGCAGACAGAAAAAAGAAAAAAAGAGTATAGTTTCAGGCAAAGGGCATGATGGTACCAGGATACCGTTATGCTCTTTTTTTCGTTGAAAAACGGGTGCGGATATATTAAAATCCTGTTTTTGACAGTTTTTGGACTTAAAAAGTCTCGCAAGCACTATAGACATTAGCTTACGGGACTTTTTATTATTTTTTATATACACGTTACACCTTTGGCTTTTTGGTCTGAGAACATATATTTTTC
>JAFVAA010000727.1 GCA_017476305.1 Lachnospiraceae bacterium | reverse complement strand
TTACATAGGTCTGCGGAATCATCGTAATCTCCGCACTCGCCATCTGAATATTTTCCTTTTCGACAGCCTCTAAAACCGCATTGAAATCATCCGGTGCCGTGAGGATTTCAAAGGAATCGTCCTCCTCCGTAAAGTCCTCTGCACCTGCATCTAAGGCTATCATCATCACATCATCCGCTTCCAGCTCACATTCCTCTTTATCAATGATGATCTGCCCCTTTTCATCGAACATATAGGACACGCAGCCCTGCGTCCCGACACTGCCCCCGCCCTTTGTGAAAGCGTTTCTCACATTGCTCGCCGTACGGTTTTTATTGTCCGTCAGTGCCTTTACGATGATTGCCGTTCCCTTCGGTCCGTAGCCTTCGTAGGTCACGGATTCGTAGTTGACGGCATCCATATTTCCTGCAGCTTTTTTGATTCCGCGCTCAATCGTGTCATTTGGCATATTGTTCGCTTTGGCTTTGGCGATGACCTCGCGGAGCTTTCCATTGTTATCCGGATCCGGTCCGCCGTCCTTTACTGCTACTGCGATTTCACGTCCGATGATCGTAAAAATCTTTCCTTTTGCTGCATCATTTTTTTCTTTTTTATGTTTTATATTAGAAAATTATGAATGTCCTTTCATTTTCTTAGAATCCTTTTATTTCTGCATTGATCTTTTCTTATGCGTGGTCTTTTTCCCGATTCGCCTTTTCCTGAAATTCTGTTTCGTGCCTCTTTATATCCCCGGAAAGGTTATCCTTTGAAAAGCCGGATGGAAAGCACAAAAAAACAGAGTGCTTTTCTCATGGTTTTTAAAAAGCAGACCACAAATAGGCACTCTATATTGTAGCACGTTTTTCTCTTTCTGTCCATAGTCGTGAAGTCAAAGTTTTCTGAGTTTCCTGACTTCCTCTCTCCCTGTAACAGTTCACCCTCGGATTGCCTTCCTGATATCTTTACGAAAAACAACCCCGACAGTTAAACTCCGTATTTATCACACTGCACTACGAAATTTAACTGTCAGGGTTATCATTATATAAATCCGCGCATCCTGCGTTGTAAAGGCTCCTACGAACGTTACCGATGCTGCCGGCTCAATCCCGGCACCCTTGCGGCACACAAAAGGTCTCGCTTAGTGCTGCTAGGTTCCCCTCCTGACACGGTTCACGAGTTTTCATTGCGCAAGACCAGAACATCAACGCCACATACATCGGGCAGCTTCGCAGATAACCGATCCGAAGCAGAACATCACCTCTGCTATAGCGGATTGCAGATACAGGGCACCGCTAACTCCCCGGCTAGCGCGGAAATCTGACAAGATGATCCTTCCATCACTATCTGTATACAAATAACAGTATTCCCATTATAGTCCTAGTTTTCCTTTGTGTCAAGAAAATTTCTTTCGCTTTTCCGCAGATTCCTCAAACTCTTAAAAAAATCCTTTAAAAGCAGGCTGCACTCCTCCTCCCGTACTCCCCTCACCACCTCTGCCTGATGATTGAACCTTTTCTCCTCTAAAAGATTTAAGATACTGCCCGCGCAGCCCGCTTTCGCATTCATCGCCCCAATCACCACCTTTGGTATCCGCGCCTGCACAATCGCCCCTGCGCACATAGGGCAAGGCTCTAAAGTAATATACATGGTACATTCCTCAAGCCTCCAGTCCCCGAGCTTTCTGCTGGCTTTCCCAATCGCCAAAAGCTCTGCATGTGCCAAAGTGCTTCCCTGCATATTTCTTTTATTATACCCTCTGGCAATGATTCTCCCATCCTTTACGATGACACATCCAATCGGGACCTCGCCTGCTGCAGAAGCTTTTTTTGCCTGCCTGATCGCTTCTGCCATATATTTTTCATCACACAGCCTTTTCTCATTTTTTTCCTGCTGTCCTTCCGGTATCTGCCTCTCCATACCCACTCCCTCTCACAGCCCGAATTCCCCTGCACCTTTTGGCATCATGCCGTCCGCCGAGCCGAATAGTTGCACTTCACACGGCAGCGGCATTTAGTTAAGCCATAATGTAACTACAGGAAGTAATGCTTAACTAAATGACATTGCCGTGTGAAGTGCAGCGAATAAATTGCTACACATCGTTTCTTACATCTTTAAATTTACATTTTCCTTTTTTTCCTATATAATGTAATAGACTGCTTTATAGGAAACGCATAAATTCGTTTCCTATATATTTTAAAGCAAAAACTCAGCTTTCACAAGCAAAAAGGAGAAGATTATGCAGTTTATCTATCAAACAGAACGTCTGGAGTTAAGGATTCTGTCTTCTGACTATGCATCTTTAGTGCGGGATTTTTATTTGAAAAATCGTGATTTTTTAAAGCCCTTTGAACCAAAACGTCCGGAAAATTTCTTTTCCATCGGCTTCCAGCAAAATAATCTGTATGGAGAATATAAGGCTTTTCTAAAACTGAACCATATCCGTTTTTGGCTGTTCCGAAGGAACGATCCTTCCGTCATCATCGGTTCTGCATGCTTTAGCAATATTGTACGGGGCGCATTTCAAAAATGTATGGTCGGATATAAACTGGACCAGCTCCATTGCCATCAGGGATACATGACAGAAGCGCTTTCCTTTTTGGTTCCCATGGTCGCCCGTGAATTAAAGCTGCATCGCGTGGAAGCTTTCGTACAGCCAAACAACGAAAGCTCTGTTGCCCTCCTTTCCCGCCTGCATTTTAAAGAAGAAGGCTACCTGAGCTCTTTTGCAGAAATCAACGGGAAATGGACAGACCATCTTCTTTTCTCCTATTTTCCGGATGAGAACTAAACTTTTCTACATAGGCACAGACCCGCATATCCGTTTCCTGGTATGCGGGTCTGTATTTCCCTCCGGCAGAGTTTTTCCTCTCCCTTATTCCAGCTTCATCAGCCAATACCCAAATGCCCCATGGCGCTTTTCCTCCCCGATCGGCCGGAAAAATGGAAATCCATATTTTATACTGTTTTTGAACTCCTTCTCATTATAAATTCCCGGCACTCCCAATGTATATACTCCCTGCTCATCCTTGAAAAACAGAAGATGACGATAGCAGTAGTACCCATGCAAAAGAAAACGGTTTCCCGAAAGTGACCAGAATCGCATCGGCAGACATCCAATGTCCTGCAGCTCCATTTTCACGCAGCTCCCCCTCTCCGTATCCTTGAACGGATACATCGTAGGAAATGTTCTCAAAATACGATTCCCATAATCCTTTGCGGCAGATTCTTTTTTCAGCGGGCATTCCCCGCATACCGCCTGCATCTCTAACTCCTTTTCCCCCTGTACCTCTTCCCGGTACACAGTGTCCGGCTGCTCTGGCTGTTCCTTTTCTGCTTCCGTTTTTTCCAATGTATCATCGACCGGCTTTTCCACTGCATCCCCTATGTTCTCTGGCCTTTCCTGCACTCTCATTTTTTCTGCAGCATGATTCTCCTCATCCTTTATTTCTTCCCTTTCCGTTCTCTCTGCATCCTCCTCTCCACTGTCTGCTCCTTTTTCCGTATCTGCCCTTTCTGCCGCCTGAAAAGCACTCCTTTCATTTACCGCTTCCTTTCCTGCATTCTTTTCTTCATCCCTCACCTTCTCTGTTTCTTTTCGCGGCTCTGTCACGGTATCTTCTATCTTTTTTTCCTCTTTTCCCGGCCAGGCTTTCCCATCTTTCCCGCTCTCTTTTTCTGCCTGTACCTCCTCCTGCCGCCAGTCTCCCTGATAAAAGTAGTCATTTTTCCATGTCGTGGCATAGCACAGCGACACCCCGGAATACACAAAAATTCCGTCTATGTCCTCTAGATTCTTCCCACTGCCGAACAAATCGCCAATCTCTGTCCTTGCCTTTAAGCGCATTTCATTTCTTCCTATCTGCACACTCCCGATCTCCACCGTGCGGATACCTGACGGCTTCTGTATATACAGATACGCCTTTGCCTCCCTCACAGGTATCTGCAGCTTCACCTGAATACTGATCCGGCACTCCTGATCCCTTCTTTCCACTCTGGCATAGCCGCTGTTCTCTTTCTTATCCCCATGCTCATAACGATATAAATAAGACACGATTCTTTCATATTGATTCAATGCTTTTCCCTCCTGCTCCATTCATTTTCATCCATTTCTATATAAAATTCATTGACGAAATGTTTTTCCATTTCCATTTATATTCCTGTCCAACCCGATCTTAGAACCATTTTTTTAGAACGAAGCAGAAAACATAATGCGAACAAAACAAAAAGAACCCCTTTCGAGGTTCTCCCGTAAAGCATGATACGAACAGCTGCAGCATGCCTCTGCCGGTTATTTGACAAATATCTATCGCGCTCTGGAATGATAGCGGACTTTTTCCTCATACATCTTCTCATCCGCCACTTTAATGAACTCATCCATCGTCATTCCCACTTCCGGAGCCCCACAGACCGCACCGATACTGGCACTCAGCTTATATGGCTTCTGTGATTTTTCATTAAAAGAATCTAAAAACTCCCTGACCTTTCTGCAGAACACATCCATCTCATCCTCCGATTGAATCTGTCCCGCCACCACAAACTCATCCCCGCCAAATCTGGCGCAGGTATAATCACGATCCGCAGCCGATACCACCAATGACTTTCCGACCGTAGAAATCGCAAGATCACCATCTGCATGCCCATAGGTATCATTGATCGGCTTTAAGCCGTTCAAATCCACGGATACGAACATGATAGACGTTCCATCACTGGCACAGCTCTCATAGACCGGTGCAAGCTGCTGGTAAAACCCACGCCGGTTCAAAAGACCGGTCATCGGATCATGCACATATTTAATTTCCAGATTATCAATAATCGCCTGCTGCTGCTGACGAATCTTTACTCCCTCCAGCGTAATGCCAATGTTCATAAAAATCTGGTAAGCATGATACATATTCATTTTTTGCGGGTCATAGACTACTGCCACATAGCCGATCGTCTGCTCTAAAAGATGCAGAGGGAAAAACATGAGATTGTTTTCTTCTTCTAAAATCGCATCCAGATCCGGCAAAAGAATTTTCGTCGGAAAATCTATAATCCCCAGCCACTCCCCTTTTCTTCTGGCGAGCATCAGATTCATCGTCCCGGAATAATCGGTCTTTTTCACCTTAAAATCATCAATGATGTCCATCAGGGCCTCTTTTTCGCTCATGTAATCATCCACAATACACAGCCAGAAGCTGTCCGCAAAGAAGAAATGCGGATATTTCTTCAGATTTTCAAATACGTCCTGAAAAGAGTGGTTATCTGCCAAATCCTCGGTAAACTCAATCTGTCTTTTCGTAAAAGACTCGTAATCATCCAACTGATTATATAGATTTCTATTTAGAGAAGTGTATTTATAGCGAAGCTGCTGTTCAACCCCTGTCTCCTGATCATAAATCACCTTCGAATCGATCCATACCTGCTTCTCCACCTTTTTCCCATCCAAATGGGCACGCAGCATCTGAAAGGCCCTTAACATCGTCGTGTCAAAATCCTGCTTCGCCGTAATGATCGCCGGAGAATGCGCCAAAGCCTCCCTGATCCCGTCCATTCCCGTCACCATCACATCACCAGGAATCGAATATCCGGCTTCCATGAGCTCCTCTATCGTAGCAATCGCCATCGTGTCATTTGCACAGACAAAGGCTTCCGGCATCAAGATATCACTTTCCAGAAACGCCCTGATTTTTTCCTTTGTAGGATAGTAACAAAAATTTCCATACAAAATCCTCTCGTCCTCAATCGGAATATCGTGCTCCGCCAAAACACGCTTATATACATCCAGGCGCTCCTCGGAAAAGGAGTTTCCCTTGATCCCCGCTACAAAATTCAACCTTGTAAAGTGATGCTCCTCGACCAGATGCGTAATGATCTTCTCCAATGCCGCTGTATAACGGAAATTGATATTATAGCAGCCCTCTATATAATGATCGATTGAAATCACGGGCACATCCTCCTGCTTCGCCCTCTCTACGATCCACATCCTGACTTCTTCCTTTTTTATGGTCTCAGAGAACAAAATAAGACCGTCGATCTCTTTAAAGTTGATCAAATGAAAAACATGGCTCTCTCCTTTATCGTGCTTCTCAAATTCGTACATCGGACTAAAAGAACAAAAATACAGGAGTTTAAAATTATATTCAGAGGTCAGACGGTACGCTGCATTGATCAGGCTGTCGTTATATTCCTCATTAATTCCTGCAAAGCAAACTGCGATTCTTTTCACCTGGTTATCTGCCAAAGGATTCACCTCCTCAAAGTAATCAACTCGATATCCCTGCTTTTATTCAAAAATACAGTGCTGTTACTCATTTTATTACTATTATTCCGCTTTTTCAATACCGTTTTCGCCATTTAACGAGTCGTTTTCGAATGCTTTCCAGCTGTTTTCGATAAAAAAGCATCCATTTTCACCTTTTTTTAATCCGGAAACCGGACAGAAAAGCAGAGCAGGCCGGTCGTTTTCCAAACGACTCCTGCCAGAGTATTACGCCAGGTAAAGGAACGTATGTTCTTGCTATTTTTTTTAAATCATGTTATAATCCCTTTAACATTATGCTTACTACCGATAATATCTGCCTGTCCTTTTCGGAAAACACAGGTCAATGAAACTGCTGTTTTGCAAAGGATGGCAAATCTGATCGTTCGTGAGCATAAGTCCATCATAATATCAGCAGAATACAGAAGGAACGGAGTACAGATATGAACAATCACGAAGAATTAAAAAAATATATCCGCATCAAGGGGGCAAAGGAACATAACCTGAAAAATATCAGTGTGAATCTTCCGAGAGATTCCTTTATCGTGTTGACGGGACTTAGCGGTTCCGGGAAATCCTCTCTTGCCTTCGATACCATTTATGCAGAGGGCCAGAGACGCTATATGGAGTCCCTGTCCTCCTATGCCCGTATGTTTTTAGGGAGGATGGAAAAGCCGGATGTGGAAAGCATCGAAGGACTCTCTCCTGCCATTTCCATAGACCAAAAATCCACGAACAGGAATCCGCGCTCCACCGTCGGTACCGTCACGGAGATCTACGACTATTACCGCCTTCTTTTCGCAAGAGCCGGAGTCCCTCACTGTCCGAACTGCGGAAAGGAAATCAAAAAACAGTCCGTCGATCAGATCGTCGATGAAATCATGACCTATGAAGAAGGAACACGCCTGATGCTCTTAGCTCCCATCGTCCGGGGACGGAAGGGGGAGCATAAAAAGGTATTTGAATCGGCGAGAAAAAGCGGCTATCTTCGTGTGGTAGTGGACGGACACCAGTATGACCTGTCAGAAGAGGATATTTCTTTAGAAAAAAATAAAAAACATAATATCGACATCCTGGTAGACCGT
>JAFVAA010000726.1 GCA_017476305.1 Lachnospiraceae bacterium | reverse complement strand
GTTCCATCCTTTCTAATACTACATCCCAGGATAATGATAAAATCCCTGTCAAACGGCGGCCCATGTCTTGCCACAAAGAAAAGGCGCGCTTCCGTTGCGAAGAGCATACACACCATATATAAAAACACCGAAGAGGAAGCCGTCCTGATGAACAGGACAACCACGTTCTTTGGTTCTGGTGTCAGATAACCGGAAGAAAAATACATTAATACGAAAATTCCCATACTGCCAAACAGCATCAAGGCACTGATCATGAATCCCAGCAGATTGGCAAAACGCACTCTCTCATGCCGAATCAGTGCAATATTGCTGACAGACATCACGATAGCAAAAAGCACGATCAAGGGAAGCATTGCCAGATTCGCCACCGTCAAGATCAGGCTTGCCATACTAAAAACCTGATAAGCCCCGAAACTGCCGCTGTATAGGATATCCACTGCGCAAAGCCCGGCAAACAGGATCCCCTGCACCAAAAAATATCCAAACAGGCCAAGACGCAAAAGCCCACTGTACAAAAAAACAGATTCCTGCCGGTATTTTCGGCAGCCCACAAACATAAGCCCGCTGATATAGAAAAAATACAGAGAAAGAAACCCCTCCACCACCTGATGCCCCCTAAAGTCCATATCCGGTCCAAAGAAAATGAGACCATTCTTAGAGACCATGATACTTGTATAAATCCCATCCCTGAGTTCCGGATTTTCTTTATGGACACATTCTATGATCAGCTCCATCTTTCCTTTTTTCCATTTTCCAACAAAAGAACCAGTTCCCTTCCCTCTCTCTTAAGCTCCGTCACATCACAGGAACTTTCGCCCCTGACATTCACATGGATATCCTGGTACTCGTTTCCCGGAAGGTTCACATATGCCACATATTTGTCCGCCATGGCATAAATGAATACTATGGCAATGAGTGCCAGGATAAGAAATATACCGGCAGAAAGCAGTATCGTTTTTTTATATTTCTTCATTTTCCCTATGTTTTCCTTTCTCCTTATCCTTTCATAAAGTAATGCCCAACTGTAATCACACATCTTATATAACATGACAGCCTGCCTCTGACCATGTGCTGATATTTTTATTATACAGAATTTTTATATATTCTCAAAAAACTTAACAGACGTTCCTCTGAAAGCGGCTCCAGACCAAGCTCCGAAAGCCTCACCTCCCGTCCTGACACCCTGTATAATCCTGTATTTACTTTAGATAACAGAAGGCAGACCGTAGATCCGGCCAAAATAGAACCCACCACAAGCCTCGTCTTCCGGAAAGCCGCAGTCCCATCATCTACAAGCGTATCCATCTGTCCAAAATTTCCCAATTATCACACAGCCTTTCTTTATCATTTTTCAGGCATCTTACTCTTTTCTTATCCGTATCTCCACACTATTCGTTTCTTCCTCCCCTTTCTGATAACGATATGTGATCTCATCTGCCGTATTTTCTAACATCGAAAGAGACAGAGCATTGTCCGTATTCCTGATATCAAAGGCATTCCCCCGGTATGCCACAAAAATGCTGCAGTTGCCCTCTCCGGAATACTCCACACTTACCCGGATAAACGGCTCCTCAAGCTCCGGCAGAAGGATCTGCTGCACCAGCTCTTCTATAGCGAGACGGATACGGTATTTCACAGCAGTCGCGACATCATTCTGTAAAAGGTATCTGTCAAGTTTAGCACCGAAGCCCGGGAAATCATAATCCCTGCTTTCGATGACTGTTTCAAATACCTTCAGCCTCTTTATAAATCTGCGGGTAAGCTCTTTTTTCGGATGTTCAAAAATCTCCTCCGGCGTACCCTCCTCATAGATTCCACCCTCATCCATATAAATGACACGATTCGAGATCGCCTTTGCAAAATTCATCTCATGTGTAACAATCATCATCGTCTTTCTACTTTTCGACAGATCTCTTATTACCGCCTGCACCTCTGAGACCATCGTGGGATCTAACGCACTGGTAGGCTCATCTAAAAGAATCACCTCCGGATCCATACAGAGCGTTCTTGCGATTGCCACACGCTGCTTCTGTCCGCCGGACAGCTCATCCGGGTAGGAAAGCGCCTTGTCCACAAGGCCTACCCTCCGTAAAAGCTCCATTCCTGTATCATAGGCCTCCTGCTTACTCTTTTTCAAAAGATCCATCGGTGCTAGCATCAGATTTTCTATCACAGTCAGTTGTCCGAACAGGTTGAAGGACTGGAACACCATCCCCATCTTCGGCCTTGCATTTTTCATGTCATATCCCTTTGCCGTGATGTCCGCTCCATGAAAAATGATCTGCCCTGCCGTCGGCTTTTCCAGTAAATTCAGGCAGCGGATCAGGGTAGATTTTCCCGTTCCCGAAGGACCGATCACGGAGATCACATCTCCCTCACGGATCTTCAGTGATACATCCTTTAAAGGAATGACCGTGCCATACTCCTTCTTTAAATGCTTTATCTCAATCACCGGTACGCACCCCCTTTAAGATATCTTCCCTTTTCCTCCGTTTCGGATTGATAAGGACTTCGATCCTCCCTACAAGAAAAGTCAGGAGACCTCCTAAAATAAAGTAGATCACCGCAACTGCGATCAGCGGAAAGAACGCCTCATAGGTCCTGCCCCGGATGATATCCCCCATCTTCGTCAGATCCTGCACCGCAATGTATCCCACGATGGCAGTCGCTTTTATAAGAGCCACGACCTCCCCCTTATAGGCAGGCAGAAAATGCGGAACCGCCTGCGGCAGAATGATGCGGAAGAACGCCCGGATATCTCCATAG
>JAFVAA010000725.1 GCA_017476305.1 Lachnospiraceae bacterium | reverse complement strand
TAACTGGGCTGGGGATATCGACGATGCTCTTAAGGAGAGCTTTGAATTAAAGGCTACAGGAAATGCAGTAAATGAATTTGCGCTCACCATTGACCTGTACGAAGGAGATCAGTTTCAGGTGATTCATGACTGGGCATGGACAGATCAGAAGGGCTTTGGGTTGTTTACAGAGCTTGATGAAACCCAGTTTGAAAGCGCAGGCAGTCTCGGGGGGACGGATAATACCGCAAATGTACAGACGAAAGAGGATGGAAATTATACGATTACGCTTACGACAAACCCGGATAATCCGGCACAGGATACCATCCGCATCGTTCGAAATGGAGATGTGGAGGCAAAGTAGGAAAAATATTTTAAATGGAGAAGTGTCATGAATAAATATGCGACATTACATATTATGGATTCAGCATACTGCTTTCCGGTCACAGAGCATGATATTGTGATCAGGCTCAGGACGGCGCATGATGATATGGATAAGGTCTGGCTTATATACGAAAGTAAGTATGTTTTTGGAGAGAGCCAGAAAAGGACGGAGATGAACCTTACATTTTCGGGGGAGGTTTTTGATTATTATTCTGTCAGACTTCATCTGGAGGATACCAGACTTGCTTATGTTTTTTATCTGTATGATGGAAAGAGCTACCGCTTTTTTTCGGAGGATGGCTTTTCAGAGGATTATGATTATACGAAGGGATTTTATAATTTTTTTCAATATCCGTATATTAACAGGGCAGACCTTTTAGATAGTGTGGACTGGATGAAGAGAGCGGTTTTTTATCAGATCTTTGTCGACAGGTTCTGTATCGGGGATACCGGAAAGGATATGCAGTATGTGAACATGAAGTGGGGGGATGCCCCTACGCCAAAGAGCTTTGCGGGAGGGGACTTAAAGGGGATTACGAAAAAGCTGGATTATATCAGGGAGCTTGGAGTGAATGCAATCTATCTGACACCGGTTTTTTCGTCGAAATCAAATCACAAATATGATATTCGCGATTATATGCAGATTGATGAACACTTTGGTACGAAGGAGGATTTTAGGGAGCTGGTAGACTGTGCCCACCAGAGAGGAATGCGGGTTGTTCTTGACGCAGTATTTAATCACTGTAGCGAAGAGATATCACAGTTCCAGGATGTATGCAGGCGTGGGAAACAGTCAGAATATTTTGACTGGTTCATCATTTCGGGGGAAAAGCCGGAAAAGGATCCATGTAATTATGAGACGTTTGCTGCCTGTGACTATATGCCGAAGCTTAACACGTCAAATCCTGAGGTGAGGGAGTTTCTGCTAAACATTGCCTGCTATTATATCAGAGAGTTTGACATCGACGGCTGGAGACTGGATGTTTCGGATGAGGTAAGTCATGATTTCTGGCGGGCATTTCGGAAAGCGGTAAAAAATGTAAAAGCGGATGCCGTGATCATAGGGGAAAATTGGCACGATGCTTCGAATTATCTGCGGGGAGATCAGTATGACAGTATCATGAATTATGCGTTTACCAAATGCTGCCTGGATTTTTTTGCGACAGAGACCATGAACGCCAGACAGGCAGCCGGAAAATTGAATGATATTCTTGCCAGAAATTCAGATACAGTGAATCATATGATGCTAAATCTTTTGGACAGCCATGACACACACCGTTTTTTCAGTGAGGTCGGTGAGGATGAGAAAAAGTTCAAAGCGGCACTTTGTCTTTTATATCTGTTCCCGGGGGCACCTTGTATTTTCTATGGAACAGAAATCAAGATAACGGGGGGATATGATCCGGATTGCAGAAAATGTATGGATTGGGAAAGGACAGAGAAAGAAAAAGACAGTGAGGTCTTTTGGCTTTTAAAAACACTTTCCCATGTGCGCCGGAGTTATGATCTGGCAAATGGAAGGGTATGTATTTCAAGTGACAAAGATGGTCGCGTTTTGCTCTATGAAAATGATGCACCGGAAGGTAAAATAAGGCTTCTCATCAATCATTCCCCCGGTGCAGTCGTAGATAACGGTGTGACTTTAGAAGCCGGAGAGTCATTTTTATATGTGGAAGGAGGAGAAAGGATATGTTGAAAATGAAAAGAGGAATTTCTTTTTTCGTAGCTTCATCTTTGATTTTGAGCTGTACCGGTTGTGGCAGTGCAGGAGGGGATTCTTCGAAAAAAAGTTCGTCAGAAAAAATTACGCTGCAGATTCTGGAAAATGATACTGCGAAGTCAGAAGGGTATC
>JAFVAA010000066.1 GCA_017476305.1 Lachnospiraceae bacterium | reverse complement strand
CGGTCCGGGCAAGATTACAGATCGAATCAAGGTTCGGCAGCACGTCTATGACAAGTGACAGGTATTTGGCTTCGATTGAAACGGCGAAGGAGGCTTCTCTCGAAAATATCATAACCATAGCAAACAGACTTCAGCTTTTTGATGAAAAGGAATACGCAAGGCTTCAGCATTATAAAGAGGATGATATTCCGGATGATATTCAGGAGAAGCAGATTGCACTATACGCCAGAAATACAGAAGCCATCCGGGATGCTATTGCAGCGAACGAGCGTCTGGTGCTGTCTTTAGATTCTATGAGTGCAGGGCTTTTGACGCAGTCGGACGGTCAGGTGGATGAAACGATTGAAAATATCGAAAAGCTGACAGAGCAGTTAAAGCTTTATAAAAATGTCGATGGAATGTAACTGTCCTGCCGGGGAAAGATATATACAGGAACAGTTTCCTATTTACCGTTCCTTGGGAACGGTTCCCAGAAAAAGAAAAATCAAAATACAGGAGGTCGAAGGATTATGAAGGACAATGGCGGTAAGATACTGGTGATGGCAGTAGTAGGTATATTTGCTCTGGTGCTGATTTTTGGCGGTCTTTTTATTTCCAGAAATTTTAAAAAGACAGACAAGGCGATTACAAAGGAAAATGCAGAGGAAACTCTGGCGAAGTATATCAAGCATATTGAGCCTTCCGAGGGAGAACCGGTAAAAGGGGCGGTGGAGTATTCCGGTACGGACAATACGTACCAGGAGCTTCCGGATCTGAAAGAGGATTCGATTGCAGTCAGGGAAACAACAGACAGCTTTGCTGAGATCTTCGCTTCTTCGGAAAAGACTGGAGAGGGGAAGAACGGTTTTTTAAAGGAAATGGCAGAGGAGTTCAATTCTGCAAATATTTCCATCGATGGAGTTCCTGTTTCGATACGGCTTAGGACAGTGTCTTCCGGACAGCAGGTGGATTATGTGGCTTCTGGAAAATACGTTCCGGATGCTATGTCTCCATCCAGTGATCTGTTCGTCAAAATGGCAGAGGAGAAGGGGGCGCAGATTTCTTATATTTCAGATTCCGTAGTGGAAAACTATGCCGGTCTGGTGATGAAGAAAAAAATACGGGGCGACTTAAAGGAGCTCTATGGTTCAGCAGATGTGAAGGCTGCAGCACAGGCTGTTTCCGAGGGAAAGATGTCTGTGGGGTATACGAATCCTTTTTCATCAGCGGCAGGACTGAATTTCTTAGTGACGCTTTTGGATTCGTATGATGCCGGAAACATCACATCGGATAAGGCGGTAGCAGCCTTCCGGGCATTCCAGAAAAATATTCCATTTGTGGCTATGACCACCGGGCAGATGGTAGATGCTGCCAAAAACGGCTCCTTTGATATGTTCGTTTCAGAATACCAGTCCTACAAATCCGATGGAAATCTTTCGAAAAATTATGTGTTTGTTCCATATGGTTTTAAGCACAATAACCCCTTGGCATATATCAAGGGAGGAAAGGGAAAAAATGCGCAGAAGATTCTGGAGGAATTTTCGGATTTTATCAAGGCAAGTGGCGCATCTTTAGCGAAAGAGGATGGATTCAATGAAAAACCGGAGGGATATAAAGAGCTTTCCGCGGACTATTCAGGATCGGAGCTCATAGATGCACAGTCCCTGTATAAAGAAAATAAGGACAGTAAGCCGGTTGCCTGTGTGTTTGTGACGGATGTTTCGGGCTCAATGGACGGGGAACCGATTCAGATGCTGAAAAATTCACTTTCCAATGCGATCCAGTATATCAATAAAGAGAATCATATCGGACTGATCAGCTATTCGGATGATGTGACGATAGAGCTTCCTCTGGCGCAGTTTGATATGAATCAGCAGTCGTATTTTAAGGGGACGGTGGACAGGCTGAGCGCTGCAGGTGGAACTGCGACCTTTGACGGAGTGTGTGTGGCGGCGAATATGCTTGTAAATTATATGAAGCAAAATTCGGACATAAAACCAATGATTTTTGTGCTGTCCGATGGGGAGACGAATGAGGGATACAGTTTAGAAGACATTTCGCCCGTTATGAAGGGGTTAAAAATACCGGTCTATACCATTTGCTATAATGGTGATTTCGATGCAATGGAAAAGCTGGCGGCAATCAATGAAGGGGTTTCCATCAATGCGGATACGGACGATGTGGTATACCAGTTAAAGCAGCTCTTTAATGCAAACATGTAACAGAAGCTATAGAAGAACACGAACGAAGTAAGTGCGGACTTTGCGAATATGGAAAGTGCTTGCGGATTGTAAGGCAGAGGGAAAAAAGCATGGAAAGAGATTGTGAATAGACAGTAAAAAGATGGAAGAACAATGGAAAAGGCAGGATGCAGTAACAAGAAATGATTTAGATGAGAATATAAACGAAAGGAGTAAAGAACTATGGGATTTTCTTTAGAATTGCCAAGCGAGGAAGAGGTTAAGCAGGAGGTGGTGGAAGCCATAGCACCGACGCCGAAGGAGGAAGCAGCGATTGAAAATATGGCGGGAGACCGTGCGAAACAGATTATGGAGGTTGACCTTGACAATATACAGGAAAGACGGGAATATGTCGAGGTGATTGAAAAGTTTGGTCTGGATGAAATGAAAACGGTCAGGAACCAGAATGCGATATTAAATCAAAGGATCGGGATGTTTGAAAAGCAGGGCGGCGAAAGTGGCGATGTCGCAAAGGGGCTTTCCGAACTGACGATCAAAATGAAAGATTTAGATCCCTCTGGTATTGATTTTGTAAAAAGTGGCCCGCTTGGAAAATTGTTCAATCCGGTACGCAGATATTTTGAAAAATATAAGACAGCGGATCAGGAAATTGCGGACATTGTGAAATCACTGGAAAAAGGAAAGCATACGCTGCAGAATGACAATATCACATTAGAGACGGAGGAAGGAGAACTTCGCCAGATGGTGAAGAAAATGAAGCAAAATATTGAGATCGGTGTGAAACTTGATGAGAGCGTATCGTCTCAGATTGAAGCAGCCAGAGTATCCGGTACCGACCCGGAGAAAATTAAATTCGTGGAGGAAGAAATTTTATTTCCGCTCCGCCAGCGCATCGAGGACTTTCAGCAGGTACTTACCGTAGGACAGCAGGGCATTATTGCTATGAATATCATCAGAAAAAATAATAAAGAGCTGATTCGTTCCGTAGACCGTGCAGAAAATGTGACGGTGACGGCACTGCGTACAGCCGTGACAGTGGCAGGAGCTTTATACAACCAGAAGATTGTTTTAGAAAAGGTCAATGCCCTGAATGAGACGACGAATCACATGATTGCTGCGACCTCTAAAATGTTAAAGGAACAGGGAGCAGAGATTCAGAAACAGGCATCGGAAGCGATGGTTTCTCCGGAGGTTCTGCAGCAGTCCTTTAATGATACGATGGAGGCTTTGGAAGATTTGTCGCGCTATCGTCAGGAGGCACTGCCTGTCATGAAAAAAACGATCGATACCTTCAGGGAGCTTGCCGAAATCGGAGAAGCACAGATCGAAAAGATGGACAGGGCACTGTTTTAAAAAAGAAGGAAGATGAAGCGGGACATCGGAGGCAAAAAAGTGAAGATGTCAGTTTTTTCAGAGGCGATCAGGTTCTAATAGGAGAATAGAATGGACAAGGAGCATCAAATTTCATTTCATATCATGCTTTTGACAGTATTTACTGGATTAAGCTTACTGTTGATTTTGATCATTTTAATATCGGATTGGGGGCATCTGGCGATTTTGCCAATTTCCGGAGGCCTGCTTTTGTGCTGGATTTTTCATTTCCTAAAGATTGGAAGCGATGAGCAAAGACTCTATCTATATGTAGTTATGGAGCTTTTGGTATTGGGATATTATGCTCTTCAGGGTTCGACGATTACAGATGTTCCGATTCTTCTATGCATTTTGATTATCTTACTTTCAAAGAAAAATGATAAGAGGCTGATCTATATGGTAGCAGCCTCCTATCTCGTTTACCTTTTGGGCAATATTATTTTTACGGATTACATAGGTCCTCATACAGAGCAGATCGTTTTTTCGAGGATCCTTTTAGGAGTTGTTTGTCTGATCACTGCCTGTTCGATTTCTGTTTCTTTCATCCATCAGTATGAAAATGTGGATCAGGAGCTTGCGGAAACAATGGAAAAACTTCGTGCTTCGCAGAAGGAAAATGAACTGTTTTTAGCAAATATGTCACATGAACTCCGCACACCGATCAATGCGGTCAATGGAATCAGTGAGATGCTTTTAAATGGAAAGCTTTCGCCGAAGGAAAAGCGGGGGATCGGAGTTATCCGCAGTGCCGGAAGAAGATTGTTCAGACAGGTAAGTGATGTACTCGATTATTCTGAGATTGAAACGGGACATTTTTCCCTTGCCTGTGATGAATATGAGCCTGTTTCCGTGATTCATGACGCGGTAAATATTGTCTGTGATTCGGAAACGGGAATTTTACTACAAGGGCAGAGAAGAGATAAAAAAATCGATATTGCCATAGATTTGAAACCGTCTTTACCAAAGGTGCTCTATGGGGACGCTGACCGGTTGAAAAAATTGATTGTTGCCTTGTTGGATAATGCAGTGAAATTTACGGATGCAGGAGGGGTATTTTTATACATTTGGGACAGAGAAGAAAAATATGGAGTCAATCTGAATATGGATTTTTGGGATACAGGCTGCGGGATTCCGAAGGAAAAGCAAAAGCAGCTTTTCGAGGGTTCTTATTTAGGGGATAATAGTGCAGAGAGAAAAACGGGAGTCTTAGGATTGGGACTTTCTATTGCACATGGAATTGTGACAGCGATGCATGGTTTTATAACGATCGAAAGTATGCCGAATGAGGGAACGCATGTGCATGTTTCTGTTCCTCAGGAGGTACGTTCTTCTGAGTCTTCTTTGACATTGGAGCATCCGGAAAGATACCATGTGCTGTGCTATTTTAATCGGGAAAAGTATGTCCGCTCCGAGATGGGCAGCTACTTTCATACGATGATCGAGCATTTGCGGACAGAGCTTGGGATTGATGCGGCAACTGTAGATTCTTTACAGGAAGCGAAGGAGCTTTGCGCTTCGGGAGTCATTACACATTTATATACTGCGGAATGGGAATATGCGGTAGAACCGGAATATTTTGACCAGATGGCGAAGAAAATTTCGGTTTGTGTTTTTGCTGATAAGAATTTCAGGACAAATGCGGGAAGCCTGGTGGATGTGCTTTATAAACCGATTTTCGTGCTTGCTACGATTAATCATCTTCGTGACACACTGACAGGTACCTTAAAAAGTTCGGAGTTAGAGAAAAAGGAAAATGCGAACGAGGAAGCAGAAAAGGTCTGCCGTGCTCTGGTAGTGGATGACGAGGAGATGAATTTGGTAGTGGCGAGAGGGCATTTGGAAAACGCCGGGCTTCAGGTAGAGGTGTGCGACAGTGGAGAGATGGCAGTGGAAAAATGCAGTGTGGCTGCGTATGATATCATTTTTATGGATTATATGATGCCGAAAATGAATGGAACGAAGGCGATGAAAAAGATTCGTCAGGTACGGAATGGATTTTATAAGGATAAACCGATCGTGGTATTTACTGCCAATGCAGTAAGTGGTGCGAAAGAAGGCTTTCTGGAGGAAGGGTTTGATGATTTCATTTCAAAGCCGATCGAATCGAAAAAATTAGCAAAAATTTTGGAGAAATATTTGCCGGGAGGTACGAAATGAGGGAACGATATCGAATCTTGATTACCACGGACAGTATCAGTGATCTTCCTGAAGAATTGGTGCAGAAGCTTCCTGTTGCCATCCTGCCGTCTTATGTTGTTACAGAGCAGGGGAGGTTCATAGATGGAAAAGAAACGAATACGAAAGAACTGCTGCGATTCATGAAAAAGGAGGAAAATATAGCGAATTCTGCTATGCCCGGCTGGGAGGATTATCACAAATTTTTCAGGGAAAAGCTCCTGTTTGCAGAACGGATCATTCATATTTCTATGGGAAAGAATGTAAGTCCCGGGTATGCACATGCGTGTAAGGCAGCGAAGAAATTACAGGGCGTGACTGTCTTTGATTCCGGTCAGGTTTCCAGTGGAGTTGGGCTTGTGGTACGTAAGGCGGCGATGTTGGTAGAGCAGGGATCAGACTATGAGGAAATCTGTACAGAGTTAAAAAAGTATGCAAAGGCTGTTTCGTCGGGGTTTGTATCGAAAAGCATGTCTTTTATGTACAGGAGCCAGAGAATCTCACATATGACGAAAGATATCTGTGACCGTTTGCTGCTCCATCCGAGATTCCAAATGAAAAAAAGCAGGCTGCGTGTAAAGGGAATCCATGCGGGGCGATGGGAAAATGTCATTCATTCCTATATTAAAAGGCAGCTCGGGCTTTCCTGGAAGATCGATACGGAAATTTTAGTGATAACCTATGTGGGGGTAAGCGATGAAAGACTGGAAATAATCAAAGAAGAGGTCATGAAGTATGTACGTTTCGAGAAGATCTATCTGGTAGAGGCTTCCTCTGCGATCGCCTGCAATTGTGGGAAAAATACATTTGGTCTAAGCTTTGCGAAAAAGCGGAAAAAAGAGCGGGAGAAAGGAGCTTCGACCAGTTTTCGGGAAAAGTTTTTGGAAAAAAAGGAATTTCTAACACAGCTTTTGGCAAATGAGAAATTTCCAATCCGTCAGAGGATTATGAACCTGATTTTTTTTGCAGCTCTGTTTGGCGGAACGCTGTCCGGTATTGTAAATATTGTGATGAGTGCTTACGAGAGTGCTCTTGTAATTTTTATAATGATGTTCGTTATTTTTGGGTGTCTTTATTTGTCGATCGTCCGAAAGCGATGGAAGGAAGCGGGACTGATTGCCTGTCTTTTAGCAAATATGATCGTATTTCCTTTGATGTTTTTTTCTGCCGGCGGAATCAGGAGCGGGATGTCGGTCTGGTTTGTGATGGGGCTTTTGTTTGACTGGATGATTTTAACGGGATGGCTTAGCTATTTTATGTTTGGGATCAATCTGGCGGTAGTGATTGGATGCATTTTGATTGGGGAGATGCATCCGGAGTTTGTGGTTCCGGTTACACAGGAGTACTTTCGGACAGATGTGATTCAGTCCGTGTTTTTTGTGGTACTGATTTTAGGCTCCATATACAAATATCAGGCATATGTCTATGAGAAGCAGAGAAAGAAGCTGCAGGAGCATGAGGAGGAGCTTTTAAGGTCGAATAGCGCGAAGGATCTGTTTCTTGCGAACATGTCACATGAAATCCGTACTCCGATCAATGGAATCATGGGAATGAATACAATGCTTTTAAGGGAGTGCGGGGATAATGAGGAGCTGAAGGAATATGGAAGAAATATCCAAAGCTCCAGTCAGACGCTTCTTTCCTTAGTGAATGATATCTTAGATGTTTCCAAAATAGAGGCGGGAAAATTTGAGATCAATTCTGTCGAATACGATATTTTTTCTGTAGTGAACGACTGCTATCAGATCGCTCATTCGAGAAGTATGGCAAAGGGGCTGGAGTTTGAAATTGCCTTTAATCCTGCCATTCCGTGCAGACTCTACGGTGATGAGGTTCGTATCCGGCAGGTGGTGAATAACCTGCTGTCAAATGCAGTCAAGTATACAGAAAAGGGAACGGTTCGTCTTTCGATTGATATCGGGAAGAAAAGTGATGCTGCAGTAGACTTGATGATTAGTGTTCATGACACCGGAATCGGAATCCGAAAAGAGGATCAGGAAAATATTTTCAAAAGCTTTTTGCGTGTGGACGAGCGAAGGAATCGAAATATCGAGGGGACCGGTCTGGGGTTAAATCTGACAAAAAATCTGGTAGAGCTTATGCGTGGAGATATCAGGGTGGAGAGTACCTATGGACAGGGTTCTGTATTCATCGTGCGTCTTCCGCAGCAGATTCGTGACAGGAGACCGGCAGGTGACTTCGCGAAAAAATATCAGGAAAGTCTGGATAAGCAGCTGGAGGAGGTGGAGCCGGTCTATACCAGGGATGCTGCAGCACTGGTGGTTGACGATGTTCCGATGAATCTTTTGGTAGCGAAGGGAATTTTAAAGTATACGGGCATGGAAATCGATACGGCAGATTCCGGGAGAGAGGCACTTTCTATGGTCTGCAGGAAAAAGTATGACATCATTTTTATGGATCATGTGATGCCGGAGATGGATGGAATTGCCTGCCTTCACCAGATGAAGGAGCTAAAGAATAACCAGAATATGGATACTCCTGTGATTGCACTGACGGCAAATGCAATCAGTGGGATTCGTGAGGAGTATATCCGGACAGGATTTCAGGACTATCTTTCGAAGCCGATTGCGGAAAAAGAAATTTATGCGATTTTAGAAACCTATCTTCCGCAGGAAAAGATTGTGGAAAAGGGGCAGCCGGAAGAATTTCGTGAGAAGGAAGTGCCGGCTGGAAGACCGGAACAGATAAAAACAGGCATTACAAAAAAACGGGGACTCTGTTTAGACAATTTAGAGCAAATACCGGGGTTAGATGCGGAAACGGGACTAAATTTCTGTTTGAATAAAGAAGACTTTTATTTCAATGTCATCCGAGAGTATTTAAAGGGAGAAAAAAGTGCGGTTTTAAATGAGGCACTTGAAAAAGAAGACTGGGAGCAGTATCGGATTCATGTACATACGTTAAAAAGTACGTCGATGAACATAGGGGCAAAGGATCTTTCCGAGGAAGCAAGGATATCGGAGATGGCTTGTAAGGAGGGGGATTTTAAAGCAGTGCGGGAGAGGCATGAGAAACTGATGGAACAGTATCATGCACTTTATGGTGCGCTGGAGGTATTGGCGAAGGAAGAGTGATATGCAGGTTTTGTATGATAGCTGCAGAGGTTTGTGAGAAAGGAGAAAACATGAAAATATTTTTGGCTTCCGGTTCTCCGAGGCGGAAGGAGCTTTTAGGACTTTTGGAGCTGCCGTTTACGGTTTTGATTTCTGATGTGGAGGAAAAGCTTACGGAGACGGATCCGGTACGTCTGACAGAAAGCCTGTCGAAGCAGAAGGCAGGGGCTGTATATGAAAAGATAGAAAAGGAGAACATTTATTCCGGAAGCTTTTGTGTCATAGGGGCAGATACTGTAGTGTTTGCAGAAAATGAAAGAGGGGAAAAGGAGATTTTAGGAAAGCCTGCGGATAAGAAGGATGCAGAACGAATGATTCGAAGCATCAAAGGAAATGTCCATATGGTCTGCACGGGAGTTACTCTGATGGGGAAAAATCAGGGAAAATTTTTTTCCAATACATTTTCAGAAAAAACAAAGGTTTTTGTCGCAGATCTGTCCGAAGAAGAAATCAGAGATTATCTGGAAACGGAGGAGCCATATGATAAAGCGGGAGCTTACGGAATTCAGGGATTATTTTCAAAATTTATAGAGAAAATAGAGGGAGATTATTTTAATGTGGTCGGGCTTCCGGTGCACAGACTGTATCAGGAGCTTGGAAAGGGTGATGTGTATGGGCAGTGAGAGGACAGGGAAACTTGGGGATATTCTGCAGGAGGAAATGCGGCATCGCAGAAAAGGTGGAATTTATCATAAGGTTCAGATAGAACTCACTTATAACTCGAATCATATCGAGGGAAGCAGACTTACACACGAAGAAACGAGATATATCTATGAAACGAATACGATAGGATTGGAAAACAAATCCTACAATGTAGATGATATCATGGAGACAGTAAATCATTTTCGATGTATTGACTATATGATAGAGCATTATAGAGAGGAATTGACGGAAAAAATAATAAAGGAATTACATTATATCTTAAAGGTGAATACATCGGATAGTACCAGAGCGTGGTTTTCCGTCGGTGATTATAAAAAATTGCCAAACGAAGTGGGAGAAAAAGAGACTTCTTTGCCCGAAAAGGTTTCAGACGACATGAGGGAGCTGATTTGGGAGTATCATCGAAAGGATGAGAAATCGTTAGAGGATATTTTAGAGTTTCATGTGCGTTTTGAAAGGATTCATCCGTTTCAGGATGGAAATGGCAGGGTGGGAAGACTTTTGCTGTTTAAAGAGTGTCTGAAAAATCAGATTGTCCCTTTCATTATAGAGGACGATGTAAAGCTGTTTTACTACAGAGGACTGAAAGAGTGGGGACAGGAAAACGGATATCTTACCGATACCTGTCTGAGCTGCCAGGACCAGTTTAAAAAGTATCTGGATTATTTTCGAATTACAATGGGGTAAAGGATGAAGATATATTTTGCGCCGCTGGAGGGAATTACAGGTTATATTTTCCGTCAGGCATATGAGAAAAATTTTGGTGGGATTGATGCGTACTATACTCCTTTTGTGACCACGAGGGATGGCGGGATTATGAAAAAGAAGGAGCTTAGGGATATTTTACCGGAACATAATCCCGGAATCCGTATCGTGCCACAGATTATGACGAATCGTGCAGAGGATTTCTGTCAGGCAGCAGGACAGATGGCAGAAATGGGGTATGACGAGGTAAATCTGAATTTAGGCTGTCCTTCGGGAACCGTCGTTCCGAAGGGAAAGGGGGCAGGATTTCTTCGGGAGCCGGAGAAGCTGGACCGTTTTTTAGAGGAAATTTTTGAAAAGTCTGCCACAGCAATTTCCATAAAATCCCGTATTGGGTTTTACGAAGTGGAGGAGTTTCCAAAGCTTTTAGAGATTTATAATCAGTATCCGGTAAAGGAGCTGATTCTGCATTTACGGACCAGGGAGGAGTTTTATAAAGGGGCAGTACATCCGGAAATTTTCCGGTATGCGATGGAGCATAGTAAAAATCCGCTTTGCTATAATGGGGATATTTTTTCTATAGATGATTTAGAACGGGTAAAAGATGAATTTTCTACTCTGGAGGCTGTTATGATTGGGCGGGGGTTTTTAAAAAATCCGGGATTTATCTGTAGTGGGAAGAGGATCGGAGATTTTGAGGGTGTCTGGAAAAAGGCGTCAGGTCTGCCAGAGGTAAGCGATGATTTTAAAAATCAGAAAGAAAAAAGCTGGAAGAAGAACGTGTATCTTTTTTTACGGGATTTAGAGCAGGGGTATGTGGAAGTGATGTCCGGGGATATACCGGTGCTCTTTAAGATGAAAGAAATCTGGACACATTTGCAGGAGAGCTTTCCGGATGGAAAAAGATGGTTTAAGAAAATCAAAAAGACAAAAAGATTAGTCGAATATGATATGATAATAGCAGGGATTTTTAAAGAATTTTTATAAGTGTGCCTGCTCAAAAATGATAAATTTAATTTTTGATGTATCAGGTGATGGAATGGTTTGCGATTTTTGGATAGAGGAAATGGGAAAGGTATGGTGACCAGATGAAGGCAGAATGTTCGGTATGTTTCAGGCATTGCCGTTTAGAGGAGGGACAGACAGGAGCCTGTTTTGCGAGGAAAAATGAAAATGGAAAAGTGATCTCAGAAAACTATGGAAAATTGACAGCGATTGCTCTCGATCCCATCGAGAAAAAACCGCTCCGGAGATTCTATCCGGGCAGCAGGATTCTTTCGGTGGGAAGCTATGGGTGTAATCTGAAATGCCCATTTTGCCAGAATGTGGATATTTCTTTAGCAGATGGAGAAGAGCTTTTCGAGCCTGTAAGACAGGTTTCGCCGGAGGAGCTTTCTGATATTTCAGCAGCGCATCAAAAAGAGGGAAATATCGGGGTGGCATTTACGTATAATGAACCTCTGATCGGCTTTGAATTTGTGCGGGATACGGCAAGGCTCATACATGAAAGGGGGATGAAAAATGTTCTGGTCACAAATGGCTGTGCGTCCTTGTCCGTATTTGAGGAAATTGCACCATTTATCGATGCGATGAATATTGACCTAAAGTGCTTTCAGCGGGAATACTATGAAAAGACACTTCAGGGAGACTTTGAGATGGTGAAGGCCTTTATCAGGGAGGCGGTCAGGGTGTGCCATGTGGAGATTACGACATTGGTGGTTCCATGGGACAATGATGAGGAGGAAGAAATGCGCACTCTTTTTTCCTGGCTGCAGGATGTGGGGAGGGAAGCAGGGAAGGAGATTCCGCTGCATCTGACGAGATTTTTTCCAAGGAGCAGATATGCACACAGAAAGCCCACGGATGTGAAGAGAGTGTATGAACTGGCAGAGATGGCAAGGGAATATTTGCAGTATGTATATGAGGGAAATTGCTAGTTTTGAGATTTCTAATTAGCTGGACTTATGATATCTGCAAAAAATCTTTCATTTATGGACTTTTGGCAGATATCATTTAGTCCAGATTATGAAAGAACGATATATTTGGAAGGAGCAGCTTATTTATGGGAATTGTAGGAGGATTTATCGTGCCGCACCCGCCGATGATTGTGCCGGCTGTCGG
>JAFVAA010000724.1 GCA_017476305.1 Lachnospiraceae bacterium | reverse complement strand
TCTTTTTTCTTCATATAATCCTGCCTCTGCCCCCTCGGTCTGGTATTTCAGTTTTTGATTATCCGCATTCAGCCTGTCTCTCTCCTTCTGTAAAGCATTGCGCTGTTCTCTGGTGTCGGAAAGCTTTATATTCAGTTCAATCAGATTCGGATCCTTTTTCGCCTCCAAAAGCTCTGCCTCCGCATTTCGGAGTTCCTTTTCTGCCATCATCAAAAGATATGGCGCATTCAAATACAGCTTGATCAGTTCCAAATTTACCCGGTTCCCCATTTCCACCACATCTGCATAATTCGTATATTTTTCCCGAAGCTGCTTTCGTTCCCCCGTCAATTCCTCGATCTGCTTTCGCACATTTGCAAGCTGTACCCGGTAAGCATTCAGGCCAATGTAGGGATCCTTATAATCCTTCGGATTTAAGTGACGTACCACATATCCCTGATACAGCATACACTCCGCAGTAATAGCTATGCGG
Source organism: Lachnospiraceae bacterium (assembly GCA_017476305.1). GTDB lineage: Bacteria > Bacillota > Clostridia > Lachnospirales > Lachnospiraceae > Butyribacter. The sequence continues at coordinate 8,407 of JAFVAA010000724.1, read as the reverse complement.
TACTGCTCTAACTCAGATACCTTCTCACATCGTATCACCCTGCCAAGGAGATAATTCACATAGGCTTTTGCATAACGGTTTTCACTCTTTACCACATACGCGAGACTTTTATGGTTCTCCTCATATTCCAACGGAATTTTCTTCGTGTTTATGATACCGGCTGTATGAATCCGATTTCTCTTTTTATCATATACCGAGAGTGCAAGGTCATAATCCTCCGGCGAAACCACCAGATAGAATTTCTGTGTATTCAAATACCCCTCCACTGCATTTCTCCACCGTTCATCCGTCACTTCTAAAAGCTCGGAAAGGATATGTACCTGTGAGGAAATCCCATGTCTTTCTAACTCCTTCTCGATTTCTTTCTTTAGCTCCACTGTATTTTGAAGATAGGATAATTGTCTTTTCTCCAGCGAGCTTTGCCTATCCCGCAGGGAACTGATTTCTTCATTCATCCGGTCAAGCTCTGCTGCTAATTTTCCTCTCTCCTTTAAAAGCTCCTGATATTCCTTTCGAAAATGCTCCTCCAGACGCTCTATGATTTCCCGCTTTTTCTCCTCCCTCACCGCTTCTGTAAGAAAATCTGTCTCCTCTCTGCTAAGTATCTTTTTCTCCACCTTTATCGCGAGCTTCAGGTAATTTTTCAGTTCCAGTACCTTTTCCTTTAACCCCTTTTCTTTCTTTTTGTTTTCTTCTATTCCGGATTTAATCTGATTGATTTTTTGATTGATATTTTCCACCAGCTTACTGGATTCATTGTTCTGAATATCCACGCTCAGTGCAATAATTTTATCATTCAGTCCGGAAAGCTCTGTATCCATGAGCTGCAGATCCTCTGCATTCTGCTCCATCGTCTGTGTCTTTATGCGAATGTCCTTTTCCAGTTTATCGATTCTTTCCATGCAGGCATTTTTCGATGCCATTTTTAAAAGAATGTCATTGATTTTAATATCCTTTTCCTTCTTCTGAACCTCCGTATATTTGACTAATATTTCATCTAAAGAAATCAGCTGGTTTTTCGTTTTCTCCAATACCTTGTCAAGCTCATCCAAGGTTTCAATATTTTCCTTTAAGCCCTGTACATCCACCTTTTCTTCTGAAAGTACAAATTTATTAATAAACTCCTTTACATTATCCATCGGTTTAAACGCCAGAGATTTCGGAATAATATCAAAAAATTTTTCCTCTAAATTCCCCATTCTGTGACGAAATTTATCACGGGCACTTTTGTCTGTATCCATATACCTTATCTTTCTGGTGCCGTTTCGAAACTCCTCACTAAGCGCAGCCCTCCCATCAATGATAAAACTTAAATCCTCTAACCTGCATTCCTCCGCATACCATTTTTTAAACACTGAACTTTCCTCATCGGCCGATAGCAAATGCACCCCCAGAACGAAATACCGGTTTCCTTTTTCCTCATAAAATTCAAGTGCCACATTGGCAGGCACAGTGCCTTTTCGATAATAAGTCTCCCCTATATTTCCTACCTTACATCTGACATATCCCTTTAAAGTACGGTTTCCCTTTTCATTGGCAGCCACATTGAACTTGCGCGAATTTGTCGTAAGTACGAGCTGAATGGCATCTAAAACCGTAGACTTTCCCGTGGCATTTTCCCCACTCAGTAAAGTCGAACCGCCGAGTGCAATCCTTTCATATTCAAAATAGTGCCAATTGACAAGCTGTATTCTGGTAAGCGTCTTCTGTGCTATTTCCATAAACTCCTCCATACTGCCCCTGCGCAGCTAAAATTCCATCCTCCACGAGTATACAGATAAAACAAATCTGTATTACTCTCTCATTGTCTTCGTAAGAATCATGCTTCTCCCGTTTCGTTTATTCCTCTACATCTTCATCCTCATCCTCAGCAGAATGATCCCCCACATACTCCCTTAACTTCTTTTCTGTCATCGAATAGTACGCATTAATATCATCCACAGTCACTGCCATGGTCACAGAGGGATAGATTAAAACCCGCGTATCTGCCTGATTCACATCAGAATCCAGATTTTTTATCAAATTATATTTTTTAAACAGTGAAATCATTCTCTGCTCCATCCCTTTATCCATCCTCGGCTTCGCCTTCAGTTTTAGAAGTTCATATTTCTCTCTGATTTCCTCCATCAAAACAATCACATCCTCATAGGAATTCGAAATTTCTTTTCTCTTCTCCACATAAAGCAGACGAAGGATCAGAAGCAAAATGCTTTCACTTTTGTTTAAATGCAGTCTTCCCGTATCAAAAAGTCCGACGAGTGCAATCACTCCCTGATCCTCATTTACACGAATCTCATAGCCCAAAAGATCAAAATAGGTCACGAAAAGCTCTTTATGCTCCCTGACAAAAACATATTCCTTTTTCGTATCCTCTTTTCTCTTTAGCAGAAAGCACTGATTTAACAATTTATTTGCCGCGACGCGAAACTTTTCTTTTTGCGCCACAGACTCATTTAGTATTTCAAACATTTTTCTCTCCTCATTTCCCAAAGTATCACGAATCACGGTTCTCTCCAATACAACAATAAATTCAGCACCGAATTTAAATACTCCTAAACTCAACATTTTAAAATCTCAAAATACGGCAGCTCATACTCCCCTATTTTCACTCTCTCCTTCGACCGTTTGATCCGGTAATTATTCGCCCGGTTTCCTGCATATAAACTGATGTAAATGATGCGGATCAAATCTCTTTTTGACTCTACCGAAATATCCGTCACCGGCATTTTTTCCTTTTCTCCAAGTAAACCTATGACAAATTGATTAATATTCTTTCTGGAAAAACGATTCCTGTTTCTATTCCGAAGTGCCTCCTTATACAGCTCCCTTTCCTTCGCACTTAAGACCTCCGTTTTCCTGATCTGTTCAATATCTGCATTTTTCTTTTTGACAGGAATGGTTTTTAAAGATTCGGGAGAAATGTAATTTTGCGGAAACATAGAAATAAATAAATTCTCCTCCGTCTCGTCTAAATCTGCATGAACACTCTCCGAATTTCTATTTATCTCCTCAGAAATCTGATTTAAAATTTTCGATAATTTTCCCTCCAGATTATTGCCCGTCGAAAGTAAAAATCTGGCGCGCATCACCGCATTTCTCATGTATCTTCTATGCTTATTATCAATTTCTTCAATAATATCATCTAATCTGTAAAATGCCGATTTAATATCCATTAATTCTCTGACCAGCGAATCATAAGCAAGCTCCTCATCCTCCACATGCTTTATTTCCATATAGCCACTTAAAGCCCTGTCCATAATTTCTGCGCTCTCCAGAATATAGTCAATCCGGTCAATAATCGCATTTCGAAAATAGGAAATATTATCCCCTGTCTTCATTCTGAGATACGCCTTTGAACCAATATCCTGATGATATTTGAAAAAATGCTCTAAAACCTCTGCTGCCTCCATATCATTCGTCTGCTTTTCCATATGCCGCTTTATGCTGACATTCAGCTTCTTTAGCTCCGATACCAGACGTTCTGTATTTTCTCCCACTCCCATGATAATAAGCTCATACGGCTTTGCATATAGTTCCTCATTTTGCAGACTTGCATGAATCTGAGAAATAATCCCCTGATACTCCGTTTCCTCCTCCTTGATTACCCGGTTCATGCTCTCAATCACAGGAATGGTATAATCAAAAAGTGTCACATTGAGCTGATGATTGGCTGCCTGCTCATATTCAAGCCATCCCGCAGCCTTTAGCTGTGCAATCACACCATTCGCCTTTTCTCTGGAATCGCTCACATAGGTTTCTTCATCAAAAGACATTTCATCATCATCTGCCTCAAAATAATCCATCAAAACCTTTACGACAATCTCCCGATTCACTCCGTAGGAAATTTCAGGCTTAAATGTATTAAAAATCAGTAAAATGGTGTCCGCATAAATTCTTTTATATTTGCTGGTAAGCGGTTTAAAAAAATCCATCGGCAGGATATCAAATATATTTTTCATCTGCTTGCTCCCGTATAATGTTCAGTGAACTCCTGATTTTACAAAATGTTTAAATATTCACAAAGTTTCTCTGCCATATATAATTCCCCCTCAAAAAACTTCTCCTGAAACTCTATCTTTTGCAAAATTTCCTCCCGCCCAAAGGAAACTCCCTCCGGCACAACAATCCATTTATCCTCCACATCATTCAACCTGTGATAAACTGCCAAGACCTTTCCGGTAAATTCTTCCAAAGGCTTATCCACTCCCAGTATATATACATCCTGCTCCGCACCATCACCGGCAAACACCTCCGGCACAAATCCGTAATTCACAGGATAAATAATATCCGGATGCTTTGGATGCGCAGAACCAAGCGGTCTGTCAATCTTACATGTTACGGTAGTGCCTATTACACCTGAATAATAGCCTTCTTCTGGCGGCTTCATCCACTCTGTTCTGTTCGTCACCTTGCCTGTCATCTTCTTTTCCACCTCTCCTAAATCGTTACTGTTATTCACATCTGGCACAGCCCATCTTCGACCTATGTAAAGCATAGGTTCGCCTTTGCCACAAAACCAATGCCAATCGGTACTAAATCAAATAATCTTTCACAAGCTTTCTATGATACAAAATCATAAAAATAACAGGTATAAGTAAACAACCACATTCAAGCAAAGCAAGTAACAGGGAATCCCCCACAATCAGTCCGCCGATCAGACCGATTGTAATCGTGACACCATATAAAATCCACATCATCACATGCTTTCTGTTCCATGCCCTCACATCCCTAAGCTGCTCTGCTTCCGGCGGTTTTTCACCTGAATAAAAGCCAACCGGCTTCTCACTCCTTAACTGGGTAATCCCAATGCTATACATCAGTAATGCACAAAATCCCATTATAATACAATAGACCATAAATAATCCCTCCCCGAAAACATCATAGCACTTTCCATCCAATAACACCAGCAACAATTTATGAAAGTCTTTTAACCAACTTTTAAATTACCATTCATTTCCGAATTTTTCTTTCACCGTGCGATAAATCACCAACCCGTTTTTAGCACCAAATGTCTTTAAAAATTCTATGTAAATCTCTTTTTTCTTCAAATCCCGGTTTAGAATATTTCCTATGTCTTCAGCAAAATCGGAAAACGATGTATCCTTGAAAATCTCCTTTACTTTCTGATACAATTCCTGCTCCTTTTTATACTTTTCATATTCTTTACCTATGGAAACTTTTTCAACATTCCTGACACTATCAAGATACCTTTCTGATTTTTCATTCGAACTGTTTATCCCACTCGCAATATCTTTACATAAAAGTATTCTGGCACAATGATGTCCCCTGCATCTCCAATAGTCCTGAACCGCTTTAAACCCTTTATCTTTGCTGATGATTACGACCAAATCCCGATACCCCTCTGCAATAATTTCACCTACACGGCTCGCAATATAAAAATCAAGCCCGTTTTTTCCTGTCTTTACTAATTTGCATACACTGATCGTACAACCGGAAGCACAAAGCCCCTGCCAAATTCCCCGCTCTATCATCTGTACTGCGGCACTATAAAAAATAGTAACATAGTCCTTTTCCGTCAAATATTCCTTTCCCTGAAATCCCAATGATGTAACATTCTCATAATCAATCATAAAATGCATATACATTCTGCCTTTCTAATCAGTAAACCGAAACGGATGCTACTAAAAATAGTATGAGGATTTGTTATCTATAAATTTAACAATACCCTTTATCGAACATTTGTTCTTTTAAGTATATTATAACCAAAAAAATAGATATGTCAAGTCCTGTTCAAACATTAATGCATTCTGCTCGGTCGTAAGTGAGAAATGAATCGACTTAATACGATTCAATCTAATAAAATCCTTTCACACGACCACACTACTTAAGATGCTTTACTATTTCCCTCTCATGCAGTGTCGTAAATTCTGAAAGATCATATGAGCGAATCCGTTCCTTAACCATATTGGGTACGACAAATCCATTTTTCACAAGTATTGCCAGTCTGTTTATGATTGTCTTATTGGTAACCCCAAATTCTTTACTAATCTCAATAGGTGTAAACTCTCTTTTATAATTGTTTATAGGAACAGCAGAAATTCTTTTTCCTTAGCTTATGGCACTTTTTTCACTAAATTTACACTATTTTTTCACTATTTTTCACTGTGAATCCCGGAATCATACTCCGTTTCTATTGCATCTATAACCACTTTTCCCGCACCCTGTCCAAACCTTTCATCAAACTTCTCCAGAACCATCTCATTTCTTAGTGACTTCGTGAAAGAAAGCATCATCATCTTTTCCTCCCGCATATGAAAAAATTCCCTGCACCCTTTTCCGTATTCCCTGACCATTCTTCCCAAACCTTCCCGGTTATTTTCCTTATGGACAGCCAATATTCTCCGAATCATATCATCTTCCCATCTTTTAAATTCCTTCGATTCTTTTTCAGAAACCGGCCGCTTCATTTGCGAGAGATAATTTTCCTTTCCTCCATATAACTGAAAGATCTCCCTGTATCTTTCCTGCATCTCTTCCCTTTCGATTGTTTTGATATAATGCTTTTTCCATTCAGAGAGACTTCCGAACTCATTCACTCCCAATTCCCTTATGTTTTCCGGCATCCGTTCCATCATCAGTTCAAACATTTCCTCTACTTCCGTCCTGTCAAAGACAGAAAAATCCATCCCGGAAGTTCCATCCAGAATATCATCCATACTGGCAATCAGACGCTCCAGCCTGTCTTTCTTTTTCACAAGCATTTTCCTCTGCATCTGTAAAATCTGATTCCTGTCGAAATCGGGATGCTCCAGAATGGATTTTATCTCTTTTAACGAAATTTCAAATTCCCGAAAGAACAAAATCTGCTGTAATTTTTCCAGTGCCTTATCATCATATAACCGGTATCCTGACTCACTTTTGCCCGTCGGAGACAAAAGCCCGATCTCATCATAATACCTGAGTGTCCTCGTACTCACTCCTGTAAGCTCTGCAATTTCCTTTACTGTGTACATGGTTTTCTCCTCCTGCATATTCTTTGCTTTTTACCTGATAGCTGTCTGTGGCATTTGCAATCTGCACTGCCCACAAATCACTTTAAACCATTACGCACCGTAAAGGTCAAGAGTTTATATCATCTCCCCAATTTTTCTTCCCATTCTGCTTCCTTAAAGCCCACCAGAACAAGGTCGTCACAAACCACGATCGGACGCTTCACAAGCATTCCGTTCGCCCCTAAAAGTTTCAGCTGTTCCTCCTCGCTCATCGCCGGAAGCTTGTCCTTAAGCTGCATTTCTTTATAAAGCAACCCACTGGTATTAAAAAATCTTTTTAACGGTAGCCCGCTCTTTTCATGCCACTCCTTCAATTCATCATACGACGGATGCTCCTCCACGATATGACGTTCCGTATACTTGATATCCCGCTCATCAAGCCATTTCTTACTTTTCTTACAAGTAGAACATTTTGGATAATGAATAAATAACATTTTAAAGTCTTCCTTTCTTGATTTTCATTTCACTTTTGATAACGCAAGAGAGCCGGATTCCTCCGACTCTCTCAAGTATACATCCGCAAATGCATACCCCAATTAATACCTATAATATACAACAAATCATCTATGAATGCAAGCTTCACATGATTTTTAATTCGAATGATACCGACTTGAGGTTACTTTTCACAATCGTTCCATCTGTGAATAGCAATTTGCTTTATGCCTTTGACAACGGATCCAGCCCGTAATCAAAAAGTACAATATCAATTTTTAATACATTATAGTCTTTATGCCTGATAAAATACTCCACAATAACATCTGTCTGCGAAATGGGAGAAAGCGCATATCCGGCAATGCGGAGAAAATCCACCGTTTCATCCAGATTCAGCCGGAGCCCCACGGCAAGCGCAAGCATCTTTTCCTTAGACGGTTTTACCTTTCCGTTCAAAAGCTTCGAAAAGTATTGCTTCGAAATATTTGCCGCAGCATAAACCTCTGAATTTTTAAAGCCCTTTTTATTGATCAATTTCTGTAAATGCTTTTCAAAAGATTCCGTATAAATTTCTTTTAAAGCCCCCTCCAGATCCTCCTCATTTTTTCCAAAAGCCTCCTCCGGAGCCGATTGAAATTCTTCCAAAAACTCAGGTTCTATCTTCTTTCTTTGTTCCGAAGCCCCGGGTGAAAATAAAAAATTCTGCTCCCTGGGTGCTGCATCTTCATAGCTTTCCTTCGCCATACCTTCCCGGCGTTTTCTGTTTCTGAACAGACTTTTTTTTGAAACAGGAGGAGCAGCGGCAGAAGAAAATACAGCACCCACATAACCATCGCGCTTATATTCTTCCTGCACGGTTTCCCGTACATAATTATCATCCACAAAGCTTGCCACTTCCTCTACAAGCTCACCGGAAATTTTTACCGATTCCTTCTCAAAGACGACAAGCATGATCTCCATAT
>JAFVAA010000723.1 GCA_017476305.1 Lachnospiraceae bacterium | reverse complement strand
AGGGATTTTCGGCGGGCGATTACGCGGTTATCGACAGTATTCCCGAGGCTTTAGCCGAGACGGAGAGAGTTTGCTCGTCGGTTAACATCGGCTCTACTAAAGCGGGACTTAATAAGGACGCCGTTAAAATGATGGGAAAAATCGTCAAGAAAACTGCCGAAAGAACCGCCGACAGAGATTGTATCGGCGCGGCTAAGCTGGTAGTATTCTGTAACGCTCCCGAGGATAATCCGTTTATGGCGGGCGCATTTCACGGCGCGGGCGAGGCTGACTGCGTAATTAACGTCGGCGTTTCAGGCCCCGGAGTAGTCAGAGCTGCTCTCGCTAAAGACGGTCACGGTAAAAGTATTGACGAAATAGCGGATATGATTAAAAAGACCGCTTTTAAAATAACGAGAATGGGACAGCTTGTGGCTAAAGAAGCCTCAAAAAGACGTTGTGTTCCGTTCGGAATAGTAGACCTCTCCCTCGCCCCGACTCCGGCGGTCGGCGACAGCGTAGCTTATATACTCGAGGAGATGGGGCTTGAAAGCTGCGGATGTCACGGAACTACGGCGGCTTTGGCGCTTTTGAACGACGCTGTTAAAAAGGGCGGAGTTATGGCTTCGTCGCACGTAGGCGGACTTTCGGGAGCGTTTATCCCCGTCAGCGAGGACGCGGGTATGATAGCCGCGGCTAAGAGAGGCACTCTCGATATTACAAAGCTTGAATGTATGACGGCGGTATGCTCGGTGGGACTTGATATGATAGTAGTTCCCGGAGATATAAGTCCCGAAAAGATTTCGGCTATTATCGCCGACGAGGCGGCAATCGGAATGGTTAACTCCAAAACTACAGCGGTAAGACTTATCCCCGCGATCGGTAAAAAAGCGGGCGACGAGCTCAACTTCGGCGGACTTCTCGGTAAAGGCCCTGTTATGCCGATAAGAGAAGGAGAGCCTGACGTATTTATAAACAGAGGCGGACGACTCCCCGCGCCGCTTCAATCCCTTAAAAACTAATACCATAATTCTTATTTTTAACCAAAATAAAATTACAAGTATTATAATACTTGTGAAGGAGTGATAATATGTCCGAAAATACTAACAAAGAACATAAAACTTACCTTAGAATTATGGAAGAATACGAAAACGCTAAACGCAAAAGACTTGTCTACAGAAGAAAAGGCGCGGCGTTTATCATAATCTCCGGAATAATATTTCTGACGCTTATGTTCAGTCTCGAAAGTAAAATTGAATTTCTGGTTCTATGGGTTGTTTCGGATTTTTTCTGCGCGGCGATTATGATAAAAGCGGATTATCACTATCACAAGTTCGCCGAATATCTCGGCATTGAGGATGAATACAGCAATTTCACCGAAAGCGAGGAAAGTGAATAATGAAAAATGCCGCGGCATAGGATATATCGTATGAGGAAATGCAAAGTGTTGTGGAGAGATTGCACATGAATATCCTGATGTTTTTCGGCCTTTTGATACCGCTTTTGGGAACTGCCTTAGGAGCTGTGCTCGTTCTGTTTTCAAAAAGAGGAATGAGTGATAAGGTGCAGTGCTATTTAAATGAGTTCGCGGGTGGAGTGATGATGGCGGCATCTATCTGGAGTCTTCTTTTGCCGGCGATTGAGCAGGCAGATGATTTTGGAAGGTTCGCCTTTCTGCCGGCAGAAATCGGATTTTGGCTTGGCGTATTTTTTCTGGCATATCTGCAGAAAAGACTTCCCTGTGAATCTGTGGAGATAGGTGGAGAGTTTTCAGGGATAAAACCCGATAACGCCATTTCCGGTGCTGTAATCAGTAAAACGGAGCATGGTACGGAGAAAAGCAATAAGCTCAGGCTTCTTTTATTGGCAATCGTTATACATAATATTCCGGAGTGGATGGCAGTAGTGGCGGTGTTTGCTGACTGGCTCTTTGATGGGGGAAACAGTACCCTGATGTCGGCATTTGTACTTTCGATAGGGATTGCCGTGCAGAATATCCCGGAGGGAGCGATTATTTCCCTTCCGCTCTATGCGAATGGGATGAAGAAGAAAAGGGCCTGCCTTTACGGAATCCTATCCGGGGTGGTAGAGCCTGCAGCGGGAATGATTACTGTGATTCTGTCCGGTGCAGTTCTTCCCATCATGCCGTATCTTTTGGGATTTTCTGCAGGAGCCATGATTTATGTGGTGGTGGAGGAGCTTGTACCATGTACGGAGGAAAAAGGAAGGTTTCAGAAGGGAACCTTTCTTTTTGCTGTGGGGTTTTCTCTGATGATGATTTTAGATGTGGCATTGGGATAAGGGGGAATCTCAATGCCATTTCTATGATTAACAGAAGTTTAGCACGAAGTTACTGTGAATGGAAATTCTTAGGCAGAAGAAGTAAAGTTAGCCGGTATTTTTAGTTGACGAAGTGATGGGAGAAAAGTTATACTAAGGAAAAGGAAGCAACGGGCGCGGGTTCACTAATGAAATGGAAATACATTTCGTAAGTGGGTATATATTATACAGGAACGGAAGGATAAGCGCTTCCGGGAGAAATAGAAGGAGAGCAGTATGAAACGATTTCAGGGAGATTTTTATAGAAGATTATTTGAGTCACTTGACAATAATGCTGTTATGATGCGGGTAGAGGAGGATGGAACCTACTATCCCATCTGGTGTTCGAAGGAATTTACGGAAATGATGGAGGGGGAGGAGGCAGATTTTATCCGCCTGGAGAGCGGTGGAACCATGAGTACCATCCATCCGGAGGATCATGAAGCAGTTTCGTATCTGTTTCGGCATCATAAGACGAAAGACGGGACAAACAGTCTGACGATTCGCAAATATACCGTAAAAGGAAAGGAAATCTGGGTACATGTTCATTATTCCTTTGTAATGGAGGAGGGGGTGCAGTATGCTTACTGTACCTATGCGGACATTACCGAAATAAAAAAGAGGGAACAGATTGCCGAAACCGCCAGGAGAGAGAGGGAAGCCCTTAGGATTCTGCATGGGATGCTGAACTCCGGACCATGGTATATGGATTTCGATGAGCAGGGCAATATGATCAGTGTCACATGGACAGATACATTCCGTAAAATGCTCGGATATGAGAGCGAAGAGGATTTTCCGAATGTATTGGAATCCTGGTCAGATTTGCTGCATGAAGAGGATAAGGAGCGTGTTCTAAAGGAATATAATCAGACGATCCATGACCGTACCGGTCAGGCGGTTTATGACGTAGAGTATCAGTTACTTACGAAAAATCGTGGCTGGCGCTGGTTCCATGCAGTCGGACAGCTTTCCAGACGTCCGGACGGTTCGCCGGTTACTTATGTCGGTATGTTTGTAGACATTACAGAAAAGAAGGAAGCAGAAGCAAAGCTTTCCGAGCGAAATGAGCTGCTTGCCAATGCACTTCGTGAGGCAGAGCAGGCAAATGTGGCAAAGACTGCCTTTTTATCCAATATGAGCCACGAAATCCGTACTCCGATGAATGCAATTATTGGTCTGGACAGTATTGCTTTAAAGGAGCCGGGATTGTCAGAAAGGACGAGAGAGCAGTTAGTAAAGATTGGGGGAAGTGCGAAGCATCTTCTGAGTCTCATCAATGATATTCTGGATATGAGCAGGATTGAATCCGGCCGTATGACGATAAGGAACGAGGAATTTTCCTTTAGTGATATGCTGGAGCAGATCAATACCATGATTCATTCCCAGTGCCAGGACAAGGGACTGACTTATGAGTGCAGGATTGTCGGTCATGTGAATGATTACTATATCGGGGATGATATGAAGCTAAAGCAGGTGATCATCAATATTTTAGGCAATGCCGTGAAGTTTACAGAGGCACCGGGAACGGTATCCTTTATCGTGGAGCAGGTGTCTTCCTATGAAAATCAGACCGTGATGCGTTTCATCATGAAGGATACGGGAATCGGGATGGATAAAGAGTATCTGCCGAAGATTTTTGATGCTTTTTCCCAGGAAAATGAGGGGACAAGCAATAAATATGGAAGTACCGGTCTTGGGATGGCAATTACGAAAAACATTGTCGAAATGATGAATGGAAATATCTCCGTCACATCAGAAAAGGGTGTGGGAACAGAGTTTACGGTCAATGTGACCTTGAAGAACAGCGACAGAAGGGGGCATGACATGGAGAGTGTCAAGCCACAGGAGATGCATGTGCTGATTATAGATGATGATGCGGTAGCATGTGAGCATGCGAAGCTGATTTTAGAGGAAGTCGGTATTTCGGCGGATATCTGTTTGAGCGGAAAAGAGGCTCTTGAAATGATCGAGCTTCGCCATGCCAGACAGGAGCCGTATAATCTGATTTTAGTAGATTGGAAAATGCCGGAGCTTAATGGTGTAGAGGTGACGAGAAGGATTCGCGAGGAGTATGGGGATGAATTTACTGTAGTAATCCTGACTTCGTTCAATTGGGATGAGATCATGGAGGAGGCAATCGGTGCCGGTGTGGACAGCTTTATCGCAAAACCGCTTTTTGCATCGAATATCCTGACTGAGTTTACGCAGATTATGAAACGGAAGAAGGAGGATGAGAAAATAGAGCATCGTGTGGACATTACGGGCAGACGTGTCCTGATTGCGGAGGACATGATCATCAATGCGGAAATCTTAAAGGAAGTCCTGGCGATGCGCGATGTGGAAGCGGATCATGCGGAAAATGGAGAAATTGTCATTGACATGTTTCAGAAGAGTGAGGAGAATTACTATGATGCGATTTTAATGGATGTGCGTATGCCGGTCATGGGAGGACTGGATGCGACGAAAGCAATTCGCGCACTCGAACGCAAGGATGCAAAGGAAATCCCGATCATTGCCATGACGGCAAATGCT
>JAFVAA010000722.1 GCA_017476305.1 Lachnospiraceae bacterium | reverse complement strand
TGAGGAAGATAGAAAATGAGTTGCAGCGGAAGCTGGTGTCACCGTCAATATCATCAAAGAGACGGATCCAGTTTGACCGGAAGGGGCTTTATGCTTGTGACCTTGAAAGTAAGGTCTCGTATCAGTCGAAAACCATCGGAGCCGGTATTTATACCGTCAATGAATGGCGACGTGAAGAGAACAAGCCACCTGTAGTTGGGGGAGATATCGTTTTGGTATCGGCTAATCTGAGGAATATAACAATGGAGGGAACCTCCGTAAAGGAAAGCAATAATGAAGAATAAGGAACAGGTTGTAAAGAGAATGATGCTCACATGTTCGGACCTGCATGTGAGGGAAAAGGAAGGTGAGGAATCGAGTCGTACCATAACGGGGTATGCGATTCTGTTCAATACTCCTTCTGCACCACTTTGGAGCGATGAGGAGAGTGAAGCCCGTGAGGTAATAGACCCTGAGGCAATCACTAAGGAAATACTGGACGGATGTGACATCAAGTTTACGATGTTCCATAACCGGCAGTTAATTCTTGCAAGAAGCAAGAATGGTGAGGGTACGCTTTCGTATGCCGTTGATGAAAAAGGCGTATCGTTTGAGTTTGATGCACCGAAAACCGTTGATGGGGACAAGGCTTTGGAACTGGTACGTCGTGGAGACTTGGCCGGTTGCAGCTTTATGTTCTCGACACGCTATTATGATGATGCATGTGTCGAGAGAACGACGAAAGTCGTAAACAAGCGTACGCTGATACAATACAGGATCAAGGCTGTGACGGGAATCTATGATTTTACGTTGGCAGCAGATCCGGCATATCCCGATACTAGTGTTGAGGCCCGTGAGTTTGCAGGTTTATTGAAAAAGGATGCCATTGAAAGACCGGATATAGAGAAAATCTCTAATCAGGTACGGGAGATGCGCAAGGTGGCAAATAGAAATATTGTTTAATCAAATATTTTTAAGATGAAAGAAAAAAAGATGAGTATTCGTGAACTGATTGACAAGTATCAGGCGAATTGTGACCGTATCAACGAGATTGCTGATACGTGTGAGAAAGAGACTCGTGAGCGTAATGACTCAGAGAATAAGGAATTTGAGGAACTGGTGCGTGAAAATCAGTTGCTTCAGATGAAGATGCAGGCACTTGCTGCAGAACACCTTCGTGAGAACCCGAATGCACATGCGGATGCAATCCGTATCATTCGTGAGAATGCAAATCACGGAAGAAAGTCTGAGATTATCTTTGTCCGTGACATCATGATGGTAAGTGATATCCGGAACGGTGCTTTGGTGCCCTTGAACATCCAGGATATCATCAAGCCTTTGCAGGAAGGATTTATCCTTGACAAGGTGGGTTTGCCACTGCCGACTGGGCTTGCAGGTGATTTTGTATGGCCTATGTATGAGATGGTGGATGCGCAGATTGCCGGTGAAGGAGTAGCATTGACCGACAAGAAGATTCCTTTTAGTAAGATGACCGCTTCTCCGGAGCGTATAGGTATTGCCATTCCAGTAACAAACCAGTCATTGAACCAGTCTGAAGGTGTCCTGGAAATGATCGTCCGTGAAGTGATGCCGCTTTCCATCCGTTTGCTGCTCAACAAGATCCTGTTCTCTACTCAGAAGGTGAATGGTGCGACTAACTTGGTTGGACCTTTCGCCAATATTGTAGAGAATGCAGCGAAGGAAGAAGGCCAGCGTGATGAGAAAATCCCTGCAATCGTCAATCTGTCAAACGTGCCGAAGTTTGTCGAACTTAACAAGCTGATGAAGGCAGCTGTCTTGGAGACAGGTATTGAAGGTTCACATCTTTGCTTTGTCATGACAAAGAGCATGGCTGCTACATTGGAAGGTACTCCGATCAACGAGAAGGGTATCTTTGTCCCGATGATCCAGAACGGAATGCTTTGCGGTGTTCCGGTTTATACGACAAATGAAATCCGTCAGGGTACGACTGAGTATATCGGTCTGGGCGACTGGCGTTATCAGCCAATGGGCTTGTTTGGAACTCTTCGGTTCACTGTGGATCCATACAGCCAGGCACGTAAGGATTCTGTAGACTTTGTCCTGAATACTGATTATGCTACCAAGACGATCCGTCCTGAAGCATTTATCTTGGGACAGGTTGCTGCAGAGTGATGTGTAATGTGATTTAAGTTTGATTATATGTCAAGAGTGAGTTTGGGGTTGTTCAAGAAGCACGTGCGGGCAGATGATTTCACATGTGATGACGAATACCTGCTGCATGTGTTGGAAGCTGCAGAAGATTATGTGGTTGGCATGACCGGCTATACGAAGGATGAATTGTCGGTTATACCGGATGAGGAATTCCCTATGCCGCTGAAGCATGCCATCATGATGAGGGGGGCTTCCATGTACGCATACAGGGAGGATGTTGATTCATCAAACCTGGCACCACTCCCGAACTCACTCTCTGCATTGGTTAAGCCGTATTGCAAGATGCATGGCGGTGGACTTATGGAGGATCTGGTTAACAAGTACAAGGGACAATGAAGGCAGGAAGGATGCGATATAAGCTGGTGCTATTGGAACCGGTGAGGAGTATCAACAGCTTCGGTGAGGAAAAGGTTACTTATAATGAGGTCCGCACGGTAAATGCGGAACGTGTTAAGCTGACCGGAAACCGCAGTGAGGAAGTTGGGGAGCATTTTCCTGACTATCGTACAGACTGGAACATCCGGGACGCACATGAGGTTTGTGAGAACTGGAGGGTACGTCAGTTGGGAGGATATACCTATACTGTTACGAACATTGTTCCTAACCTGGAGAGAGGCTATAAGACATTGGTCTGTGCAAGGGTAAACGAATAGTACGCTATGGATCCTGGAGAATATACCGGAAAGGAATGGACGCAACTGATAAAGGAGATGACTCCCAAACAGTTGCGAAGCTCTTTGAAGCGGGCATATCGTGCTGAGGCTAAGCAAGCCTTGGTAATCGCCAGAAGACACCTGCATTCAAGCGGACTGGATGTCCAGGGGAATTATGCGGACTGGGATAAAGGAATAAGAAGCCATATCTACAGCAGGGGCGGAGGTTTCCTCCTGACCGTCAAGGCCAGGGGAGCCACCCGGAAAGGAACCGGAGAGAAATCCATGCACGTAAACCGTAGGGGAATTAAGAAGCCTGTTCTCATGTGGGCTGAAGAAGGTACAAAGTACCGTAAGACGAAGTCCAAGACAAAGTTCTTCGTGCGCAAGCGAAAAGGACATGTCACCGGCAGGATGAAGGCATACGGATTCATGGAAAAGGCTGCTCCGGAAATGTTCAGGTCTGTTGAGGAAGGATTGTCAAGGGAACTGGGTATTGCTGTAGAGAAAGTGGCAAGGAAATGTGGTTTTATTTAGTTTAAAATGGCAAGGACATCATTAAGTGCAGGTTCAATAATCAGGGAGTTGCTGATGGGAAGTTCCAGGATAACGGAACGGACCGGGAAGATCTATCCTGTGGTAACGGACGAAGCTGAGCTTCCTTATATCGTCTATCGACGTGCAGAGCTGGCACACAAGCCGACAAAGGCCGGATATCCCGGAGCGGATACGGTGAAGATAGAAATCATGTGCTGTACGGCAGGATATGCCGAAGGTGTAGAATTGGCCGAGGCGGTGCGTGAGACATTGGAGTATTCCCAGGGAGAAAGCGATGGGCTGGTGATGCGGAGTTGTGTATTGGAGTCGAGCGAGGAAAGATGGGAGGATGATGCCTTTGTTCAGCAGTTGGATTTTATCATTAAAATTTAGTTATTATGTCAGTACCAACATCAGGCTACGTAAACGGTAGCGATTTATTGTTAAGTGTAGGTGGCAAGGCTGTAGGTCATTGTACAAGCCACACGCTCACGTTTAACAGTGAGACAAAGGATCGTGCAGTCAAGCCGGCTGCAAGTGCATCTTATTCTTCCGGATTGTGGAAGGGTAAGGGAGTGACAGGCCTCAGTATCTCGATCAGTGCTGAAGGCTTGCGCTTTTACGGAGAATCTGAGAATGGATTCGATGAGATTGCCGCTAAATGGGGAGTCGGCCAATCCGTGGAAGTAAAGGCTTTCGAGCGTGAAGGTGATGCAGCACCTTATGTGAGTGGTAACTTTATCATTGCCTCAATCGAGGAGACTTCTCCGGCACAGGACGATGCTACTTATAGCATTTCTTTGGAAAGTGACGGAGAACCTGCTACGTATCCAGGCAAGACAAGTGGGAACAGCTAACGTCGTGAGACATGAGAAAAGTAGAGATTACAATTAACGGGAAGTCATACCCATGTAGGCAGACTATGGGGGCTATGCTCCGTTTCAAGAGAGAGACAGGTAAGGAAGTTACGGACATGGATGGCGGAAGCCTGACGGATATCTGTACGTTCCTGTGGTGTTGTATTGTTTCGGCATGTAAGGCTGACGGAATTCCGTTCGATATGTCGCTGATGGAGTTTGCCGATGCGGTTTCTCCGGATGATATGTCGGAGTGGACGAAGTCGGTGAATGAGGGTAGTGAAGAATCCGATTCTGATTCAAAAAAAAAGGAATAGGAATTGAGGAATGCCTTGGTTATGCACTGGGGTGTGTCCGTCTCTCATACGATGACTTCTGCAGGTGTACTCCTTCGGAGTTCAATTGTATTTGTAAGGCGTACAATGAGCAGCGTGAGGCAGACTATAAGGATGAATGGGAACGGATGAGACTGTTGGCAACAATTGTCATTCAGCCACATTTGAGGAAGAAGGTAACGGCAAGCAATCTGCTAAAATTCCCTTGGGATCGAGAGCACGTCAGCCATGAAATTGAGTCGAAGCCTATATCGGCAGAAGAGAGCAAGAGGAGGTTTGAGAAATTGGTAAAAAGGGTAAATAGATGAAAAAACATAAGAATTATTTGTCGTTTTTTCCATCATTTTTTTCATCGTTTTCTTCATGATCAACGATAGAAATTTCTATTTCCTTAATTTGGATTAAGGGTTTTTCAGAATCAAGTGCATGAG
>JAFVAA010000721.1 GCA_017476305.1 Lachnospiraceae bacterium | reverse complement strand
CTTTTTTTTGGAAGAAAAAGAAAAAGGGGATAGATGAGGAGGTTCTGGAGGAGGAATCTGTGGTGGGAGACTCTGCAGGATTTTCGGAAGAGGTTCCGGGGGAAGAGGATACTAGTGAAGATGATTTGGATAATTCGGCTTTTGTTCCAGAGAGCTTGCAGAAGGAGAACCTGGATGATGGAAGCAGGGGGGATGAGGTTTTAAAAAATGCCGGATCAGAAAATGAAATGATAGATGAAGGGGCAGAGAATGGAGCTATAGAAAACGGGTTTACGGAGAATGAGGGTGAAGAAAATGAGGGTGCAGTGCGTGAGGATATGGACCAGGAGGGGGAGAAAAAGAAGAAGGGCTTTTTCGGAAGACTGATTTCCGGACTGACGAAGACGAGGGATAATCTAAAGTCCGGAATTGATCATATTTTTAGCGTGTTTACGAAGATTGATGATGATTTTTATGAGGAGTTAGAGGAAACCCTTATCATGGCAGACATCGGCGTGGCTACGACGGAAAAAATCATCGAGGATTTACAGGAAAAGGTGAAGGAGCAGAAAATCAAAGAGGCATCCGAGTGCAGGCAGCTTCTGATTGATTCCATAAAGGAGCAGATGCATGTGGGCGAGACGGCATATGATTTTGAGGAAAAGCAGTCCGTGGTGCTTTTAATCGGGGTAAATGGCGTTGGAAAGACCACCTCTGTCGGGAAACTGGCGGGACAGTTAAAGAGCCAGGGAAAGAAAGTGATTTTAGCGGCAGCAGATACCTTTCGTGCGGCGGCAATCGACCAGTTAGCAGAGTGGGCGAAGCGTTCCGATACGGAGCTTATCGCGGGTCAGGAAGGCGGGGATCCGGCTGCGGTAGTCTTTGATGCGGTACATGCAGCGAAAGCCAGAAAAGCCGATGTTTTAATCTGCGATACAGCGGGAAGACTTCATAATAAAAAGAATCTGATGGAAGAATTAAGGAAGATTAACCGGATCATTGACAGAGAGTATCCGGATGCGCACAGGGAGACCTTAGTGGTTTTAGACGGGACGACCGGACAGAATGCGCTTATGCAGGCGAGACAGTTCGGTGAGGTGGCAGATATTACAGGAATTATCCTGACAAAGCTTGACGGTACGGCGAAGGGTGGAATCGCGATTGCCATTCAGTCGGAGATGAATATTCCGGTGAAATACATTGGAATAGGAGAAAAGATAGAGGATTTGCAGAAGTTTGATGCAGATGCTTTCGTCGATGCGCTCTTTGAAAGGGATGAAAGTGCGGATATAGAGGAGGTAGAAGGAATATGATGACATTGGATAAATTTGAGGAGGCTTCGGAGAAGGTAAAGGAGGTTATTTTACCGACCAACCTGATTTATAGTGAGTATTTTTCGGAGCAGACAGGAAACAAGGTGTATCTAAAACCGGAAAACATGCAGTATACCGGGGCATATAAGGTGAGAGGAGCGTACTATAAAATTAGTACGCTTTCAGAGGAAGAACGGAAGAAGGGGCTGATTACTGCTTCTGCCGGAAATCATGCGCAGGGCGTTGCCTATGCAGCGAAGATTTTCGGAGTACCTGCGACCATTGTGATGCCGACGACGACACCTCTCATTAAGGTGAATCGTACAAAAGGCTACGGAGCGAGAGTGGTACTTTTTGGAAATGTCTATGATGAGGCATATCAGTACGCGGAGCAGATGGCAGAAAAACAGGGACTGACACTCGTGCATCCCTTCAATGATGAGACGGTAGCCACAGGTCAGGGGACGATTGCGATGGAGATTTTTAAGGAGCTTCCGACGGTGGATATCATTCTCGTTCCGATTGGCGGCGGGGGCTTGGCAGCAGGAGTTTCTACGCTCACGAAGATGCTGAATCCAAAGATCAAGGTAATCGGTGTGGAGCCTGCCGGGGCAAGCTGTATGAAAGCTTCCTTAGAGGCTGGAAAGGTCGTGACGCTTGACGGGGTTTCCACGATTGCAGACGGAACGGCGGTAAAGACACCGGGGGATAAGGTCTTTCCTTATATTCAGAAAAATGTGGATGAGATCATTGCGATTGATGACCATGAGCTGATTGGCAGCTTTTTGGATGTGATGGAAAATCATAAGATGCTCGTGGAAAATTCCGGACTTCTGACGGTGGCAGCACTGCATCATCTGAAGTGTAAAGGGAAGAAGGTCGTTTCCATCATGAGTGGTGGAAATATGGATATCATCACGCTTTCTTCTGTAGTGCAGCATGGTCTGATTCAGAGAGGCAGGGTATTTACCGTCTCCATACAGCTTCCGGACAGGCCGGGAGAGCTGGAAAAGGTGGCAGGGATTTTGGCGCATATGCAGGGAAATGTCATAAGACTGGAGCATAACCAGTTTGTGAGCATTAACCGGAATGATGCGGTGGAGCTAAGGATTACACTGGAGGCATTTGGAATCGACCATAAAAAGGAGATTATGGAAAATCTGGAGAAAAACGGGTATGAGGTGAAGGAGGAAATGCCGACGGCATTGTACTAGTGCGGAAGCTGCATCGGAGTTTTGGCGATGTTTGTTTGCAGATGAAAGCGCATGATGGAAGGAGAAGAAGGATGAGTAAAGAAAATAGAAAGGGACAGGAGCTTTTACATACCCCGGGCGGGGTAAGGGATATCTATGGGCTGGAGTGCCTTCTAAAGCTAACTTTAGAGGAGAAGGCGCATGATGTGATGAAATCCTACGGGTTTCATGATATTGCGACACCGACCTTTGAATATTTTGATATTTTCAGTAAGGAAAGAGGCACGGTGCAGTCAAAGGAGATGTTTAAATTTTTTGACAGAGGGAATAATACGCTGGTCTTAAGACCGGATGTGACACCACAGATTGCCAGATGTGTCGCGAAGTATTTTAAAGAGGAGGCGATGCCGATTCGTCTGTGCTATACCGGGCAGACTTTCGTAAATACGTATAAGTATCAGGGAAAGCTGCAGGAGGTGACGCAGGTTGGTGCAGAGCTTTTCAATGATGATACCTCGGATGCAGATGCAGAGATGATTGCGATGGTGGCAGAAAGTCTTTTAAAATGCGGACTAAAGGAGTTTCAGATTGAGGTGGGACATGCCGGAATCTTTAAAGGACTGATCGAGGAGGCCGGTTTTGATGAGGAGGATGCAGAAGCTCTTAGAAAGCTCATCGTATCGAAAAACTTTTTTGGGGTGGAGGAGTTTTTAGAGGAGCTTACGGTACCTGTACCTTTAAAGGAGATTTTTATCAAGCTTCCGGAGCTTCTTAACGATCTTTCTGTAAACAGTGAATATGTGAAAAAGCGCACGAAGAGTAAAGAGGTGTTAGAAGCTTTAGAGCGTCTTGGTAAGGTGGAGGAAATCCTTACTATCTATGGATTTTCCGAGTATATTACGATAGATTTAAGTATGCTGAGCGGCTACAGCTACTATACGGGGGTGATTTTTCGGGCATATACCTATGGAAATGGAGAGGCTCTTGCCACGGGAGGCAGGTATGATAAGCTCGTGAAGCAGTTTGGAGTGGATATGCCGGCGATTGGTTTAGTCATTGTGGCAGATCAGCTGATGTTAGCTCTTTCCAGACAGAAGCTTTTCGAGGATACGAAGCTCGGCGGAACGATTCTTTTATATCCGCAGGAGAATAGAAATAAGGCAGTTCTCTTTGCAGAGGAACACAGGAGAAACGGAAAGGTCATAAGGCTGCTTCGGAAATCCTCGAAGAAATCCCTGGAGGAGTATAAGGAGTATGCAAAGCGCATGGGCGCAGAGGTGCTTTTGTATTTTGAAGGCGGAGATGAGCCGGAGGTCGTGGATTTATAGTAAATGCATTAAATAAATGTTTTTACTATACAAGAGATAGAATAATTTAATAAATTGATAGATATTTTAAATCAATGTAAGTGCGTATATCTGGAAGATATAGAAAAACAGCGAAAAAGGGGAATAGGAAAATAAATAAGCATGTAAGATGCGGAAATGAGGAATCAGATGAAATACATAACATTTGCTTTAGCGAAGGGAAGGCTTGCGAAGCAGACCTTAGAGCTTTTAGAAAAAATTGGTGTGACCTGTGAGGAAATGAAGGATGAGAAGACCAGAAAGCTCATCTTTGTGAACGAAGAGCTTGGGTTTAAATTCTTTTTGTCGAAGGCGACGGATGTGCCGACCTATGTAGAGATGGGGGCGGCAGATATCGGGGTAGTGGGAAAGGACACGATTTTAGAAGAAGGCAGAAAAATCTATGAGGTTTTGGATTTAAAGCGTGGGAAATGCCGTATGTGCGTGGCTGGTCCGAAAAGTGCGAAGGAGCTTTTAAATAATGGCTCTTTAATTCGTGTCGCCAGTAAATATCCGGCGATTGCGAAGGATTATTTTTATAATAAATAGCATCAGACGGTAGAAATCATTAAGCTCAATGGTTCTGTGGAGCTGGCACCGATTGTGGGGCTTTCCGAGGTAATCGTGGATATTGTGGAAACGGGATCTACCTTGAAGGAAAACGGGTTAGAGGTGCTGGAGGAAATCTGTCCGCTTTCTGCGAGAGTGGTGGTGAATGAAGTGAGCATGAAAATGCAGCATGAGAGGATTACGAAGCTTTTGAAGGAGCTGAGAGGGGTGATTTGATTTTAGCAGCTGGCTTGAATGCCAGCGAGGTGCAGATATTTGAAAAAGCCTCTTTGACTGATTGTTGAAAATATACTTTCAATGGAAAAATTACAGTTGTTTCTGTCGGGTTGGCTGCAGTATCAGTCATGCTTGGGGTATTGGCATTTGTATCATATTATTTTTGGGAGGAAAAGAATTATTTCCTAAAATAATATTATGAAGATTTCGGTGTTTCCAGGGGATTGAAGATCAAAGAATGGAGAGAGTCAAATGAAAAAAAGGGTAGACAAGCTTTCTGTTTTAGCATATAATAACCCTGTTATTTAAAATACCAAAAATCTAAAGCAGGAGGTCATTAACATGAGAAAATCGCATTTCGGAAAACAGGCAGTTGCACTACTGACAGCGGTCAGCATCTGTAGTGCCGGTATGATCGGGGGGGGGCACCAGCAGAGTAGTAAAAGCTGATGAAGCAGGGACTGTAGCAGATGAGGCTGCAGAAACAGAGGCACCGGGAGCTACCAAAGAGCCAGAGGCTACGGAAGAACCGGAGGCTACGGAGAAGCCTGCAGAGGCAAAAGCACAGACAATTTCTTTAAAAGTATCAAAAAAGACATATACTGCAGACCAGTTCAGGGCTGGAAAAAAGACCTTTCAGATAGGTGCATCCGCAAAGACAGCACTTACCTATAAGGTGACAAGCGGCAGTAAATATGTATCTGTAAATCAGAGTGGTCAGGTCACGATCAAAAGATGGACTCCAAAGGGAACGTATAAAATCTCAGTAACAGCGAAGGCAACCAGTGCTTATAAAAAAGCTGCAAAGACAGTGGCGGTGACGGTAAAGACGGCATCGAAAGGTGAGATGGCAAAGGAAAAAATGCTGTGGGATTTAAAGAATAATTAGAAGCTTAAGTTCAAGATGCAGTATGTTGCTTCCCCGCGGGAAGGCTTTTGGAAACAGGGAACACTCCAAATGACAAATTATAAAAAGCAAAAGATAAATGGTG
>JAFVAA010000720.1 GCA_017476305.1 Lachnospiraceae bacterium | reverse complement strand
CCTACCGCGACACCGACAGCAACTCCTACCGCGACACCGACAGCAACTCCTACCGCTACGCCGACAGCAACCTCTACGGATGCGCCGACGCCAACCCCTATGGATACACCGGCGCCGACACCAACTGCGACACCGACCCCTACGGCAACACCGACACCGACTCCTACGCCGACACCGGTCCCGGTAGTGACACCGACTTATACCTATAACCCGAATATGCCAATTACTGTACCGGCTGTAAATCCAAGTATTATCCCGACCCTGACACCGAAGCCGACTGCAACTCCGTCACCGACGAAGAAGCCTGCAGGTGCGACTCCGACACCAGTGGTGATTAAGCCGGGCGTGGTAAAGAAGGTGGGAAAAATCAAATACTCCATTCTGAAATCAGAGCTTACCGGAGGCACGGTAGCAGCATATAAGGTAGTGAGTAAAAAATATAAAAAGGTTACGATTCCAAATACGGTGAAAATTCAGGGGATTTCGTATAAGGTGACAGAAATTTCAAAAAGAGCATTTACGGGCATGAAAAAGCTGACATCACTGACGATTGGAAGCAATGTAGAGTCTATCGGTGAGGGGGCTTTTGACAGCTGTCAGAAGCTGGAATTCGTGGTGATACCGAAGAATGTGACTGCCATAGAGAAAAGGGCATTTGCCTCCTGTAAAAAGCTCCATTACTTAGTGATAAAGTCAAGTAAGATATCTGCCGTCGGGACAAAGTCATTTTTTGGAACACATGCTACAATAAGGATAAAAACTCCGAAGAAACAGTTAAAATCCTATAAGACTTTGCTCAAGACAAACGGACGTCTGTCAAAGAGTGTTGAGTTTATCACAAGTCCGAAAACGATTAAGTATAAGGGAGTTAATTACTAAGGAACTGTGAATTGCAGCAGAAAGAGAGAACAATTAAAAAAGAGGCTGTTCGGAATTATGGCAGCCTCTTTTTTGCTTTCTTCTGCTTTTTCCGGTGCAGAACTGCTCCCGGTTTTTTGAAAATTTATCAAGAGGCTGCTTATTCCTCATGTGTCATTTTGAAGTTTGAAAAGACAGCCCACTTTTCTTCTTCTGTTTTATTTACTGCATAGAATCCTATGACCACTCCGGTAAAACCGCCTGCAACCTCCGAGGAGAGATATCTGGTTTCTGCCACACCAAGCTCTTTCTCGGGACCGTCCGTACTGATATAGAAATGATACCGGATGGAATCCGATACGATATGGAGCTTCACTTTTTCGTCCGTCACGGAGATCTTTTCTCCTTCGTGACAGACGACTCCAATGGTCTGGCGAAGGAAAGCTTCGGTTATTCCATCGCATTGGCTGATGACGAGCTCATAGTGGTGTTTTTCATCCAGATAGAAGGAGAGCCCTGCCTCGTTTCCGTTTGGCGCGATATCACATGTGATATCTAAATGGAACTCGGTCTGGCGGATAGCGGCGAAGGAAGGGGAGTCTGCTTCTGAGAGAGAGATGTTCCTTCCACGTACAGAAACTTCATTTCCTGTAATCCGATAATCCTCCATATTTGGAGTTCGTAAGAAAATCCAATCATTTTTTAAGCTAAGGTTTGCGAAGGTTCTTTCAAACGAAAAATTCTGTTTTTCAAAAGAGATGCTGTCCGGGAGTGTTACTTCTGTTGGTGTCGTGCCGTTTACACCAATCTCAAACCAGCCGTCTTCCCTCCAATGCAGCGGAACTACACAGGTCTCTCTGCCTAAATGATGAAAGGTAAACCAGTTGTCAATCTGTCGGAATGCAAGATGGGCGAACCACCAGTTGCCATCCTTATCCTCCAGGATATCTCCGTGACCGGCTGCCTGGATGGGATAGCCGCCGAGATTCCGGTTTGTCAGAACCGGATTTTCAGGATATGGTTCATAAGGTCCCCAGAGCTCTTTGCTTCTGGCGTAGTTTACCATGTGCCCGTATTCGGTGCCGCCTTCTGCCTCTAAAAGATAGTAGTATTCCCCTAAGAGGTATACATGAGGGTCTTCTAAAAAACGCCCGCCGGTTCCCTGCCAGAGAATCTTGCTTTCGGTCAGCTTTTTTCCGGTTTCGATGTCAATTTCACACATCTGGATGTCACCCAGTCCCTTTTCATCGGAACCGTTGCTGATAAAATAGCTGCGTCCATCTTCGAAAAAGAGGGAGGGATCGATTCCGTCCTGCTCTACGACGATTGGCTCTGACCATTCGCCGTAGATATCGTCGGTATAGACATAGAAATTTTCGTGGTAGGTGTCAATTGTCGTCACCATGTAAAAGCGTCCCTCGTGATAACGGATGGTCGGAGCGAAAACGCCACCGGAGCTGTTTATTTTTTTTAGGTCGATCTGGGAAGGTCTGGTGAGTACATTGCCGATCTGTTTCCAATTGATCATATCTGTGCTTTCAAGGAGTGGAACTCCCGGAAAATACTGAAAGGAGCTGCAGACCATATAATATTTGTCTCCTGCCCTGCAGATGCTGGGATCCGGATACATGCCGCGTAAAACTGGATTTTGATAGTTCATATGTGTTCCTCCGTGTTTTCATTTGATTCGCCACATTTCGCACGCAATGCAATTCGCATCTGTGTTCGTGTAAGGTTTGTTGGACATCCACAAGCTGCGAAGCAACTTGCATGATAAACGCTTCAGCGTTTATTTTTATCATAGTACACGAAAAGGAGGAAAACATCAATTTTTTGGACAAAAAACAGGAGGATTTAGACAAAATTAATTTTACTTCACATGGTAGATACAAAAATGAATGATAAGAAACAAGATTTAGGGATTGACTAAGTATTGAATATATTATATAACTTAAATTAAGCGAAAAATAGATTAAAAAAGCGGAGAATTTAATATAATTGATTAAAAAATTAAGTAGCTTTGTCGAGATGAACATGACCTGAAAGGGAGAAAGGAGAGTATGAGTATGCAGTTACCAGTAAACAGGAATGCCAGTAGAGGGGCGAGGGAGCTTTTAGTATATTTGGAGGAGCAGGCAGGAAAAAGAATCATTACCGGGCAGCATACGCAGACGGTGCAGATGGAGGAAATCGGGCATATCAGGAGGGTTACAGGGAAGGAGCCGAAGCTTAGGGGCTTTGAGCTTTTGGCATATTCACCGAATATCAATTATGAGGATGCCGGTTCGGAGTGTCTGACAGAAGTGGAGGAAAATAAAAATACGCTGGAGGAAGCCATGCGTTTTGCTCTGGAATCCGATGGGATCCTGACGTTTTCTTTTCATTGGTTTTCCCCCCTCGGTGGCAGGGATAAGAGCTTTTATTCCAGAAATACGGATTTTGATCCGGAGAAGGTTCTGATTCCCGGAAGCAGGGAAAGAGAGGCTTTTTTTCATGATCTGGATGTGATTGCAGAGCTGCTTATTCCATTTCGCGAGAAGGACATTCCGGTTCTTTGGAGACCGTTTCATGAAGCAGAGGGAGACTGGTTCTGGTGGGGAGCGAAGGGAACGGAGGTAGCAGGCGAGCTTTTTAAGCTGATGTATGACCGGTTCGTGGGGAAGT
>JAFVAA010000719.1 GCA_017476305.1 Lachnospiraceae bacterium | reverse complement strand
TTCTGTTCCTCTTTCCTTCGGGCTTCGTCCCTTCTCTTTTCTTACTCTATAGCACGTCTCCTTGCTTCAGCTTCTTTTTCGGCTTTCCGTCTTGCCTGCTCCACAGCACGCCGTACTGCCTCTGCCGCAGCTTCTGCTTCTCTCTTTGCTCTTTCCTCCGCTGCACGCTTTGCCGCCTGTCGTTCGGCTTCTGCCCTGGCCGCAGCTTCCCGTCTCTCCTTCTCCGCTTTTAATCTGGCGACGGCAACCGGGTATTCCGGCACATCAGAAATAGACGGATCAATCTCAAGTGACTCTGCCGGGTAATCCCTGCCGATACGCTCCAATGCCTCATTGATGGAGGCTGCCATCTGCCGCTCAGACAGGCTTTTTTCTTTCCGAAGCTGTCTTGCCCTCTTTTTCAGTTCATCAAGCCTCTGTCCATTCTTTAAGTGTTCCGCCTGATATTCACGCAGTCCCTCCGGGGTATCACATTTTCTTTTTAATGAGGCATTCCTTGCATAAATCTCCTGCTGTTCTGAACGGATCTGGTTCAGTTCAACCACAGCATTTGACCGGTAATCCAGAAGATCCTCAAAGGAATGAATGTTGTTATCACAGAGGAACAGATACTCCTCCTGCAGCTTCTGCAATAACATGATATCCTTGTAATACTTTGCCGCCTTATACCCAAAACGGTATTTCTCCACAACCCGAATTCCACGTATCTGATAATAGTACCGTTTTTGATAAGATGCAGAACCATACGCATGGTATTTATCTACATTTATTGTCCTGACCGGAAAATCAACCTTCCTGCCATGTGCCTCTGCGATAGTCTGCTCTAAATTATCCCTTGCGTACCGCTTATCAATGGTATCCAGTCTGGCAAACCGCTTCATGCCCGGCACTTTTACTGCGATATGCATCCCCTCCTTTACCTCATACCCAAGCCTTCTTAAAAGCCAAATAAAATGAGCCGTATCCTCCGAAAGAGCCAGCAGGCACTCACAGTCCTCACGGATAAGATCATGAAATTTCATGTTCCTTTGAAATTCATTCCTCGGCACATTGGAAGGCTCTTTGCTGTACTCTGCCGGAACGATGGATAACCCGTATTCCGCACAAAGTTCATTTGTGATTGGCTGATAGATGCGTTTCCAATCGCCTTTCTTATACTGAAATTTATACCCTGTGACCATATTCACGCTGTTAAGCACGATATGGGCATGGATCTTCTCCGTATCCGTATGCACCGCCACCACTGCTTCATACTCGTTATGAAATGCCCTCTCAGCAAATTTCATTGCGATCTCATACATCTGCTGCGGTGTTCCCTCACCCGGCTTTAAGGAAAGGATAAAATGATACCCCTGCCTGCCACCTGTTTTTCCAAACATCTTTTTGGTCGCCATCATCTGTTCATACGCCCCGGAAGTCATGCAGTTGATACCGCCGGACAAATGCAGTCTGCCCAGCTTCTTTTCCTGCAGGATATAATCTATCGCATTATCCAGATGAGAGCTTACCACATTCTCAAAATCCGCTGACATATGAAGAACCTTTGTTATTGCCATCTACCTGCCACCTCCCACATCAGTTCCTTTACTTCCTCCATTTTTGCTATCACCTGCTCCACATCCCACTCCGAGATCCAGCCATCCGCATTTGCCCTGTGTGCAATCTGGTTGATATTGTTCCCGATTCTTGAAATCTGATTGATGAAATCCCGCCTCTGCTCCGGTAATGAAACATCCACCATCCTGCCGTTACTGATAAACTGTCTGATATACCGGGATGGATTCATGCCACAAGCATGAGCCTTTTGCACCAATAATTTATGCTCCTCTGCTGATAACCTTACCGTAAAATTCTTTCTCGGTTCGATTCCCTGTCTGCTTCTCCCCATAAAATCACCTGTCCTTTCCTTATTATCCATCTGTTATATTGCCAATCAACTGATTGCCGACCTGTCTTTTGCCATCTGACTTTACAATCTGACAAGAACATCAACAATCCCGATAGTCATAAGCACCTCACCCATATATCCAAAAAATCATTCGCTTAGTATTTTGGGAGCAAAACATCTGCACTTCCTGACAAAAAGTGATACCACTTTTCAAACTCCCTCCTACCGTTTTTACCCTGACTGCTTGCATCACACCTCACACTGCTGTCACTCTGGGATTTTCTGCAAACAGTTTTTGCCAGATACGTAAAACGCCTTGCGTTTTACATCTGTCAAGGGGATACCCCTTGAACCCCATATACAGATAAGGACACAAAAAGGACAGACACAAAACCTGCCTGTCCTTTTTGGTACTGATTATTCTATTTTGATATCAGAAATCACCAATTCTGATACCGGCTTTTTCATCTCTTTTGGCGAAATGAAAAATGCAACCAAATCCATCTGTTTCTGATACCAAACACTTTGATTCCGGTTTCAATCCCCTGTGAAAATGGTACTCAGAACAGATCTGTGTCAAGAAACTCGT
>JAFVAA010000718.1 GCA_017476305.1 Lachnospiraceae bacterium | reverse complement strand
GGCTGCGTTTACCACATATTTTGTGAGATACTCTCCGTTATTCGTACGGATATGCCAGATACCGTCATCAGACCTTTTTAAAGCTTCTACATCGGTATTAAAGCGGAAATCCACACCATTTACATTCGCATTTTCAGCCATAGCGATATTCAGGATGAAAGGACAGATGATACCACCGGTAGGGGCATAGAGTGCGCCCTCCACATGGTCTGAAAGATTTGGTTCCATTTCTAAGACCTCTTCTTTGGAAAGAATCTTTAAGCCCTTTACTCCGTTTTTGACTCCACGGTCATAGAGCTCGTTCAGTCCTGCTAATTCTTCTTTATGGATGCATACGACCAGAGAACCGTTCCGCTTAAACGGAATGTCTAAATCCTTACAGAGCTCATCCATCATTTCGTTTCCTTCTACATTTAACTTTGCCATCAGGGAACCAGCGGGGGCATCAAAGCCGGCGTGGATGATCGCACTGTTTGCTTTACTGGTGCCCGTACAGACATCCTCCTCCCGTTCTAAAACGCATACATTCAGTTTATAGCGGGAGAGCTCTCTGGCGATGGCACTGCCGCTGACACCGGCACCTATAATGATTATGTCATATATCACGTATATTCTCCTCTCTGTTCAGAAAAAATGACTATTCACGGATTCGTTTTCCATAAATAGCATACCGATAGATTATCTTGCCCAGCCTCGTGTGGTTGCTACTGCCTGCGCCCAGCCCTTTAGGCTTTCTTCACGTGCTGTATCATCCATCCTGGGAACGAATTCCTGATCGACAGACCAGTTCTTAATGACATCCTCTTTGTTTTCCCAATAGCCTGCTGCCAGGCCTGCCAGATAAGCGGCACCCATGGCTGTGGTCTCTACGCAGCTGGGACGGAGTACCTTTGTACTTATGATATCAGATTGGAACTGCAGCAGAAAATTGTTATTGGATGCTCCACCGTCTACCTTTAAGGAGGTCAGATGCTTGCCGGAATCGAGCTCCATCGCATGAAGCACGTCATAGGTCTGATAAGCCAGGGATTCCAGTGTGGCACGAATGATATGGTATTTATTTACACCACGAGTCAGTCCCGTGATCATTCCACGTGCATACGGATCCCAATAAGGGGCACCAAGACCTGTAAATGCCGGAACGACATAGCAGCCATTCGTATCCTTTACGCGGGTAGCAAAGTATTCAGAATCCGGTGAAGAATCCACGATCTTTAATTCGTCACGGAGCCACTGGATTGCAGCACCTGCTACATATACGGATCCTTCCAGAGCGTAGGTTACTTTTCCGTCCAGTCCCCATGCAATTGTGGTCAGAAGATCGTTCTTTGAGAAGATTGGATTTTCTCCTGTGTTCATCAGCATGAAGCAGCCGGTACCATAGGTGTTATTTGCATCGCCCTCGTTATAGCAGGTCTGACCAAATAAAGCTGCCTGCTGATCACCTGCAGCACCTGCGATACGAATCGGACCACCGAAAAATTCCGGATCGGATTCGCCGTAGATGCAGCTGGAAGGTTTTACCTCCGGAAGCATGCTTTTTGGAATCTCTAGGATTTCACCAAGCTCATCATCCCACTCTAACGTGTTGATGGTATATAGAAGTGTTCTGGATGCGTGGGAATAATCGGTTACATGTACTTTTCCTTTCGTCAGCTTGTAAATCAGCCAGGAATCCACCGTACCAAAGCAGAGTTCCCCTTTTTCTGCCCTCTCACGGACTCCTTTGATATGATCCAGTATCCAGCGGATTTTTGTGCCAGAGAAGTAAGGATCAAATTTCAGTCCGGTCTTTTGCTGGAATTTCTCTACGATTCCAGGAATCCTTCCCTTCATCTGTTCGGCAAAGTCTGCGGTACGGCGGCACTGCCATACGATTGCGTGGCTGACCGGCTGTCCGGTGGTCCTATCCCATACAATTACGGTTTCACGCTGGTTCGTGATACCGATTGCAGCAATATCTGCTGCAGAAGCATCTGCCTTTGCCATGGCTTCGCGGGCTACAGACAGCTGTGTGGACCAGATTTCGTTTGCATCATGCTCTACCCAGCCAGGCTTCGGG
>JAFVAA010000717.1 GCA_017476305.1 Lachnospiraceae bacterium | reverse complement strand
TGGCGAAGGAGCGACTGGAAGAGGCAAAAGCATTTGCGGAGGAGTTAAAGGAAAGGTCTGTGACAGTAAGGATGAAAACGGGTTCCGGCGGAAGAAGCTTTGGCTCGGTATCTACGAAGGAAATCGCGGCTGCTGCAAAGGAACAGCTGGGCTATGAGCTCGACAAAAAGAAGATGGTATTGAACGATCCGATTAAGAGTCTCGGTACTTATATGATTCAGATCAAACTGCATCCGAAGGTGACAGGTGAATTGAAGGTCGTGGTTCAGGAAGCGTGAGAGGTCTGCCTGATGCGGCCAGTCGCCCGGGGAAGTGAGCCGCTATGCGGCATGCGACTGGCGCGTGTTCATGAATCCTGGGTATAGTACTGGAAGGAAGGGAGGCTCGCGGTAATGGATATGGATGAATCCGTCATCAAAAGGATACCGCCGCACAATATAGAGGCAGAACGGGCGGTAATCGGAGCCATGATCATGGACAAGGATGCGATCATGATCTGCTCGGAGCTTTTGGTGGCAGAAGATTTTTATGCCGGACAGTATGGTGGGTTGTTTACTGCACTGGTAGAATTATACCAGAGTGGTGTACAGACGGATCTGGTGACATTGCAGGAAAAGCTGCGTCAGATGAATATCTCCCCGGAGGTGTCGAGCCCGGAATATTTGGCAGAACTCATAGTAGGGGTACCAACTTCGACAAATGCAAAGGATTATGCCAATATTGTAAAAGAAAAGTCTGTACTGCGTCGCTTGATTCGGGTTACGGAGGGAATTGCGTCAGAGTGTTATCAGGATCATCTGCAGCTGGATGAGATTTTGCAGACTACGGAAAAAAATATTTTTGATGTATTACAAAGACGAAAATCGTCGGATTTTGTACCGATCAGCAGGGTGGTCTTAAACGCACTTGATGAGATTTCTGCCGCCTCAAAAAGAGAGGGGCATATTACAGGTCTGGAGACTGGTTTTCGTGATCTGGACTATAAAACGGCGGGATTGCAAAAATCGGACCTGATTTTGATTGCAGCGAGACCGGCGATGGGAAAGACATCCTTTATCCTAAATGTTATAGAGCACATTGCGCTAAAGGGAGAAGGAAATATTGCCCTTTTTAGTCTGGAGATGGGCAAGGAGCAGCTGGTCAAACGTATTCTTTCCATGAATTCCCGGGTGGATTCGCAGAAAATCCGGACCGGGGAGCTGGAGGAGGAGGAGTGGGTGCGTCTGGTGGATAGTGTCAGGCGTGTCGGGAACACAAATCTTTTTATAGATGATACATCAGGAATTACGGCAACGGAGCTTCGCACGAAGTGCAGAAAGCAGCAGCTTTCCAGGGGACTTGATCTGGTGATCATTGACTATCTGCAGCTGATGAGCGGCTCCGGAAGGCGGAGGGGAGACAGCAGGCAGCAGGAGATTTCGGACATTTCCCGTTCCCTAAAGGTGATGGCGAGGGAGCTGAATATTCCCGTGATCGCGCTTTCCCAGCTTTCGCGTGCAGTGGAGCAGAGACCGGATAAAAGGCCGATGCTTTCGGATCTGCGTGAGTCAGGGGCGATTGAGCAGGATGCGGACATCGTGATGTTTTTATATAGAGATGATTACTATAATCCGGATACAGAGGATAAAAATGTGGCAGAGGTAATCATTGCGAAGCAGCGTAATGGCCCGACGGGCAAAGTGCGTCTGGCGTGGTTGCCAAATCTGACGAAATTTGGTAACTTAGAGGAGTGATTCTTTGTATGTTTTTTCGAAATGTGTGAGGGTTTCCGCAGGCGTTGGGGATGCATACGGATTTGCAAAGGAAGATGCTGCTCCACAGCGTAGATCCGGCACATTTATTAGTGTAAAAAGGCAGATTTTTTCGTTAATGGGTATAAATTTTGAATGAAAACGGAGGGGAATCTATTTCTTTTCGTTAAGGAACGGTTAATAAATTACTTTTAACACTTTGTCGTCTGCAGTACCATATATGCAAGTACTGCAGGCGACAAAGTGAAAAGTAAATTATTGACAGTTCCTAAAAAATAAATATATAGCCAGCATGGAAAGATGAGAAGAGAGCAGGATTTTTGCTTGATTTTCTATGAAATTGATGCATGGCGGAATGGAGGCGTTATGGCAAATCAGGTAACATTTGACTATTCACTGACGAAGGGGTTTATCTCAGAGGATGAAGTGACTGCGATGGAAAAAATCGTAGGGGCTGCAAAAGAGGTTTTAGTAGGAAAGACGGGAGCGGGAAATGATTTTCTTGGCTGGATTGATCTTCCGGTGAATTACGACAAAGAGGAATTTAAAAGGATTCAGGCGGCAGCAGAAAAGATTCAATCGGATTCGGAGGTGCTTTTAGTAATCGGAATCGGTGGTTCTTATCTGGGTGCGAGAGCAGCGATCGAGTTTTTAAGACATGGTTTTTATAACAGTGTTTCAAAGGAGATCCGTAAGACTCCGGAAATCTATTACTGCGGAAATAATTTAAGCGGTACATATTTAAAGCAGCTGATAGAGGTGATTGGAGACAGAGACTTCTCCGTGAATATCATCAGCAAATCCGGAACGACGACAGAGCCTGCGGTAGCTTTTCGTGTGTTTAAGAAAATGCTGGAGGACTAGGATGGAAAGGCTGAGGCTGCAAAGAGAATCTATGCAACGACAGATAAAGCAAAGGGAGCTTTGAAGGGACTTGCGACAGAAGAAGGCTATGAGTCTTTCGTAGTGCCGGATGACGTGGGAGGACGTTTCTCTGTGCTCACAGCTGTGGGGCTTTTGCCAATCGCTGTCAGTGGGGCTGATATCACGAAGCTTATGGAGGGTGCCGCTTCTATGCGTGAAATCTGCTTAAATAAGGATTTTGCAGAAAATGAGGCGTTAAAGTATGCTGCCATCCGAAATATTTTACTTCGTAAGGGAAAGACAGTAGAGATTCTTGGAAATTATGAGCCGGCATTTCACTATGTAGCAGAGTGGTGGAAGCAGCTTTATGGAGAGAGTGAAGGAAAGGATCAGAAGGGAATTTTCCCGGCATCTGTAGACTTTACGACAGATCTGCACTCTATGGGACAGTATATTCAGGATGGAAACCGTATCCTGTTTGAAACGATTATGGAGCTGGAGAGTCCGTCTCTTGATATTACCTTAGAGGAGGAGCCGGTAGATTTGGATGGTCTGAACTATCTGGCAGGAAAGACGCTCGATTTTATCAATAAGAGTGCGATGAAGGGGAAAAAGCTTGCACATACCGACGGAGCGGTTCCAAACTTAGGGATTACGATTCCGGAGCAGAATGAATATTATTTAGGACAGCTTTTCTATTTCTTTGAGTTTGCCTGCGGTGTCAGCGGATATGTTTTAGGGGTGAATCCGTTTAACCAGCCGGGCGTGGAGAGCTATAAGAAGAATATGTTTGCACTTCTCGGGAAGCCGGGATATGAGGAGCAGAGAGAGGAACTGTTGAAAAGACTCTAACACAAAAAGAACTTCTAAATTAACATCTGCATTTCATGCAGATGTTAAGAAGTTCTAAGTTTTGTGTAGGGAAAAAGCAAAAACAGCTTTTTCCAAAAAGAACTTCTAAATTAACATCTGTATTTCATGCAGATGTTAAGAAGTTCTAAGTTTTGTGCAGGGAAAAAGCAAAAACAGCTTTTTCCAAAAAGAACTTCTAAATTAACATCTGCATT
>JAFVAA010000065.1 GCA_017476305.1 Lachnospiraceae bacterium | reverse complement strand
GTCCGGAAAAGACCGGGAATGTACATCGGTTCGACCGGGAGCAGGGGGCTGCATCATCTGATCTGGGAAATTTTGGACAATGCGATCGATGAGCATTTAGCAGGCTTTTGCAGCGAAATACACATTACCGTACAAAAGGACGGCGGAATCTGTGTAGAGGATAACGGGCGCGGAGTACCTGTTGACCTGCACCCCACACAGAAAATCCCGACGGTACGTGTCGTTTATACGGTACTTCATGCCGGCGGAAAGTTCGGGAACGGGGTGTATAAGGTTTCCGGCGGACTGCACGGAGTAGGATCTTCCGTCGTAAATGCCCTTTCCACGAAAATGATCGTAGAGGTAAAAAGAGACGGCTGCATCTACCGGGATGCGTATGAAAATGGTGGAAGACCGGCAATCAGGCTGGAAAACGGTCTATTGCCCGTAGTCGGAAAATGTGCCAAAAAAGACACCGGGACAAAGGTGATCTTCTATCCTGACGATGAGATTTTCGAAACTACAGCTTTTAAAGCAGATGTCATTAAGAAAAAACTAAAAGAAATCGCCTTTTTAAATAAAAATCTAAAGCTTCTCTATAAAAATGAATACGACGGGGAGGAAACCACCTATTTAGAAGAGTTCGGAATCAGAAGCTTTGTGAGCTATATTAACAGAGACGCTGTCGTTCTTCACAAGGAGCCTATTTATGTGGAAGGAAAAAGCGGAGATATCGAGGTGGAAATCGCCCTACAGTACACGACAGGTTTTACAGAGCAGATCAACTCCTACTGCAACCGGATCAATGTAGTGGACGGCGGAACCCTGGTGACCGGATTTAAGACAGCACTGACAAGAGTCATGAATTCTTATGCAAGAGAATTAGGTGTCCTAAAGGAAAAGGACGAAAATTTCGACGGAAAGGACATCAGGAACGGTCTGGTCTCTATCATTTCCATCAAGCATCCGGATCCGCAGTTCGAAGGACAGACGAAGACAAAGCTTGGAAATACGGATGCGAAAACAGCCGTGGAGGACGTCTTTAGTGCAGAGATCCAGAGATATTTA
Organism: Lachnospiraceae bacterium; assembly: GCA_017476305.1. Classification (GTDB taxonomy): domain Bacteria; phylum Bacillota; class Clostridia; order Lachnospirales; family Lachnospiraceae; genus Butyribacter. Next base: position 3,924 of record JAFVAA010000065.1, on the reverse strand, counting down.
GACAAAAATATCGATATCCTGAAAAAGATATTAGATAACTCCCTGAAATCCTATAATGCCAGAAAGGCAAGCGATAAAGCCAGAACTGCTGTGCTAAAACAGTTAAATGATGCAGAAACGAAAAGCAAGCTCGCTTCCTGTACCTCGAAAAATCCGGAGGAATGTGAAGTATAGATTGTCGAGGGAGATTCTGCGGGCGGCACGGTAAAAACCGCCAGAAACCGAAAGACACAGGCAGTTTTACCACTGCGCGGAAAGATTTTAAATGTCGAAAAGGCATCTCTCGAAAAAATTCTACAGAACAACGAGATCAAAGCCATGATTGCTTCTTTTGGCTGCGGGATCGGTGACGAATTTGATATCACGAAGCTTCGCTATGATAAAATCATCATCCTGACCGATGCCGACGTCGATGGTGCACATATCAGTACGCTTCTTCTGACCTTTTTTTACCGGTTCATGCCGGAGCTGATCTATGCCGGGAAAATATACCGGGGACTGCCGCCACTCTATAAGGTGGACTACGAAAAAACCGGAGCGGCAAAAAAAGCGGAAAAGTCTGATAGCGGCGATAAAAAACGAAAAAAGAAAAAATATTCCGAATATGTTTTCAACGATTTTGAACTGGAAAAATTCCGCAAAAACAAGGAAAATAAGATTTTGAGCATCCAGCGCTACAAAGGACTTGGGGAGATGGATGCAGAGCAGCTCTGGGAAACCACTTTAGATCCCGAAAGCCGCATCCTCGCACAGGTCTCGATCAGCGATACGGTAGAGGCGGACGATATCACCACCACCCTGATGAGCAACAACGTCCCACCAAGACGTCAGTTCATCATGGAGGAGGCAAAGTATGCCACCCTCGACATATAACATATAAGTATAAAGAATTAGGAGATAAAACATGAAAAATGATTCATCTATCATACAAATTGATTTTGCTGATGAAATGAAAAATTCCTACAGGGATTATGCCGTCAGCGTCATCATCGCCAGAGCGCTTCCCGATGTCAGGGATGGTTTAAAGCCGGTACAGAGGCGCATCCTCTATGCCATGACGGAACTCGGACTGACACCGGACAAGCCGCACAGAAAAAGTGCACGTATCGTCGGCGATACCATGGGTAAATATCATCCGCACGGGGACAGCTCCATTTACGATGCTCTGGTACATATGACAGAGGATTTTTCCCTCACGATGCCACTGGTGGACGGACATGGAAATTTCGGTTCGATCGATGGAGACAGTGCTGCTGCCATGCGTTATACGGAAGCCAGACTTTCTACCGGTGCCATGACGCTTTTAGAAAATCTGGACAAGGACCTGGTTCCCTTCGGTCCGAACTTTGATGAAAGCGAAAAGGAGCCTTTCGTACTTCCCGCCACCCTGCCAAATCTTCTGATCAACGGCACCACCGGAATTGCCGTCGGGATGGCGACGAACATTCCGACGCATAATGTCGGGGAGGTCATTGACGGCGCCATCGCCTATATCAAAAATCCGGATATTACGACAAAAGGGCTGATGAAATATATTAAAGGCCCGGATTTTCCGACCGGTGCGATCATTACAAATGCCGACGACATTGAGCAGATCTACGAAACCGGGGAAGGAAAATTAAAGCTGCGTGCCAGAACCGAGATTGAAAAAAGCGATTACGGCAGACAGAACATCGTCATCACGGAAATCCCATATACCGTAGCCGGAAATAAAACAAAGCTTTTTGAAAGCCTTGTGTCTCTGATGAAGGACAAAGTCTTTGATGAGATTTATGATGTCCGCGATGAATCCTCCAAGGAGGGGATCCGGCTGGTCATAGAGGTAAAAAAGGACCGGAATATCGAAAATCTTTTGAACGGCTTATACAAAAAAACAGCCATGGAGGACACCTACAGCGTAAACATGCTCGCCGTAAAGGATAAACAGCCGATTACATTTACGCTGAAAATGCTGATGCAGGAATTTCTGGCCTTTCAGGAGGAGCTTTATACAAAGGAGTATGAGCACCTTCTGGCAAAAGCAAAGGACCGGCTGGAAATTGTGGATGGTCTGATAAAGGCAACGGATGTCATAGATCTCATCATCGAAATCCTCAGAGGAAGCGAGTCTGTAAAACAGGCAAAGGGATGTCTGACCTCCGGCATAACAGAGGGCATTAAATTCAAAAGTAAAAAATCGGAAAAGGAAGCCGCCACACTTGATTTTACCGAACGGCAGGCAGATGCGATCTTAGCGATGCCGCTTAGCCGTCTGATCGGTCTGGAACTTTTAAAGCTGCATCAGGAAAGCGGAGCTCTGCACGAAAATATCGCACATTACGAACTGATTTTAGGAGATGTTTCGGAGCTTCATAAAATTATCACAGACCGCTTAAAAGCGTATAAAAAGAAATTCGTACGCCCCAGACTTACCGAGCTTGCAAATCTGGAATACGGAAAATATGTGGAAGAGATCAAGGAGGAAGACTTATTCCTTCTAATCGACCGTTTCGGATATATAAAATCCGTAGATAGTGCCAGCTATTCCAGAATTGCTGAAGAAAATTTACAGGAGTATACCCATATCGTTCCGATCAAAAACACGGATAAGCTCTGCGTATTTACAGAGGAAGGAAATATGCATCAGGTAAAAGCGATGAATATTCCAAAGGGCAGAAATCGTGACAAGGGAGTTTTGATCCAGACATTATGCAAGGTCGAAAATGAAACCGTATTATTTTATATTGCACTTGAAAATCTTTTAGAATCACAGCTTTTCTTCGCTACAAAAGCAGGCTTTGTAAAGCAGGTATCGGGAATCGAGTTCGAAACGAACCGTTCCGTCATCGCATCCACCAGGCTGACGGATGATGACAGGGTAGCGGGAATCACCGCTCTCACGGTCATGGATGTAATCAACCCGGACGAAAGGGTGATTTTGATCACAAAAAAGGGACTTTCCCTCGCCTTTCCGCTTTATGAAGTAAGCGAATTTAAAAAGACGAGCCGCGGAATCAAAGGAATCACACTGGATCCGGAGGATTCTCTGCGCTATGCGGCAGTCATTCCACCGGAACAGGAGGAAATCACCTTCGACGGCAAAACGTTCCACCTGAAAAAAATAAGAACCAGAAAACGTGCCGCCAAAGGACAAAAAGCGGGATTGTCGTAATCTACGGCAATCCCGTTCCTCATTTTCCATAGTTCAAATATTTTAAGATTCTGCGCCAGCTTCCGCTTCAGATGTGGTGTTTTCCCCGGATGTCTCCGTTTTTTCCTCCGTACTGCCGTCGCTCTTATCTGCTTTTTCCCCACCATCGATATCAAGTGTCACATAATCTCTGTCTTCATCGTCATCCTCAGCAAAGATATCCTCAAAATCATCATCATCAAAATCTTTGAAGTTATCATCATTTTTCTTATTCAGTAAATAAAAAACCCCTGCTGCTCCGCCGACAATAGCTCCTACACCCACTAAAACCTTAAAAAATTTCTTCATAACCCTAACTTACCTCCTATTTAATAAATTTTTTACTGTACCAATTGTGTCCCCCTATCTCGTAGTCAGCTTTTTCGTAATATGGAATAAATACGGATCCAGTCCCTTCTCCATCGCCAAAGCCTCCTGAATATCATAATCCACAAACTCGCCATGATGATATCCTACGACACGGTTCGTCTTTCCTTCGCTCAAAAGCTCTACTGCCTTTGCTCCCATGGCAGAAGCAAATACACGATCCTTACAGGTAGGGTTTCCTCCCCGCTGAATGTGCCCTAAAATCGTCGCTCTCGTTTCGATCCCTGTAGCGATCTCAATGACCTTTGCCATTTCATTTGAATTTCCAATCCCTTCTGCATTTACGATAATATGATTCTTCTTTCCCAGACGGTGTCTGTCCTGAATCTTCTTCACAATACGCATAATATCCCCATGATATTCCTCTG
>JAFVAA010000716.1 GCA_017476305.1 Lachnospiraceae bacterium | reverse complement strand
CTCCCCTCCTCGTAATCACTTCCAGAAAGTCCCTCTCTGTCGCCAGACCGGAGTTTATCAGTAAATCCCTGACCTCATCTGCCACCGCATAACCAAGCATCATCATTGCATACTTTCTTTTGCCAAATTCCGACTTCGGTATCCGATAATTACGATTCTGTACTTTCCCGGTCTTTATCGACCAATCCGGCTTATCACAGCAGTACCCTGCAAAGTCATCCGGAGTGCCATCTTCATAATCATAAGCGAAATAGCAAAAATCTACCATATAGGCAACCGCTTTTTCATAATCTGCCTTGTCATATATTGTTTCTAATATTCCATGTTCCCTGATGTACATAACCGGACTGTCATTCATAATTTCATCATCATTCCTCTTATCAGGATATTTTAAAGCCAGCTCATGTGCATAATCATAAGTCTTTGTTCCTAACGGAATCCGATACAACTGCATATCTTCATCAATACAATATTTTTTACATTTTTCTCTAAAATCATTGTATATTCTCACTAAAGATTCATTTGTTAGTGTACATTCAATACTAAATGTTGCATTCTGTTTCATTCTCTCCGTCCATCCTATATCATTTCTTTTGCTCTCTCTGACAGTTTAGGATTATCATTTAATATCCAAAGAGTAGACAACATCACAAATAATGTTGCGAAGCACCAAATGTCATTATGCATCTGTGCACATCCTCGCAGAGCGTTTTTACTTTATAGGGAACGAAAGTTTCTATAAAGTAAAAAACATAGCTTGAAAATTCATTTTCATAGCTGTGTTTTTTATAATATTTCCTATTCGGCAATCGTATCATAGATTTCATCCAGATCATCCAATGCATCCGGTGACCATTCTAATTCCATCATCCCTGCATCCTCTGCTCCCTCTTTTTTGCGAAATGTTCTGCAACTTCTGCATCAGAATACACACCATCTTCCTCGCATCTTCTGATACTGTGCTCCAGCCTTGCCAGCATATACAGCCTTTCTATCAGCTCCGTCTCGTCAAGGTCGTCCGACATCCTGTTGATTTTGTCTATCACATTTGTTTTTGGCTCGCTCACAAAACCACCTCATTTCCTTTTAAGACTATACTAACGATTATACAGGAATAATAATTTTGTTTCAATACAAAAACAAGATTTTTCCCATTGTACCTTCCCGGTCTTTATCGACCAATCCGGCTTATCACAGCAGTACCCTGCAAAGTCATCCGGAGTGCCAGCTTCATAATCATAAATTTCTGTTCCAAGCAAAATCCGATATAACTGCATCTCTTCATCTACACAATACCTTTTGCATCTCTCACGAAATTCACTACACACTTCTATTAATGCTTCATTCATAGTTTTACATTTATTCGTAAAATCCACATACTGTTTCATTCTTCTCACACCACCACTTCAAATATCTTCCCCTGTGTCTCCTCTTTCCCAAGCCATCCCTTCCTGTACTCCTTATTTTCTCCAAATGAAAAACTAAGCAAATATCCTCTGTCTGCCCCACGACTCTCCATATATCCCTCTAACTGCCTAATCCCATCCTCTCTGTATGCCCTTCCATGCCATAGCTTTAATTCGATAATATGCTCTTCCATTCCATAACTGACTACAATATCCATCCGGGTATTATTTCTTGTCTCGGATTCCACGTAATAAAAGCCGACACCATTGATAATCGGTTTCAAAAAACACAAAAACAAAAGCCTTCCCTGCTTTTCCACACACTTCTCATCTGAACTTCGATATTCCGTCTGCATAAGCTCCTGAAACTTTGTCAAAACCTGTGGCATATCCAGCCTGCCGTTTTTTATAAATGTGCCTGATTCAAAAGATAGGGTACTATTTTCTCTTGCCCGGATACTTACCACATAATCATATAAACAGGTTTCAAAAATTCTGTTTGAAATGGCAACCTTTCCATTTTTTTCTTTTAAAATGCCAAACATGGTTCCTAAGTTTATGACAGGATCAAGCATACTATACCCATGCTCTTTTCCATCACATAAAATACTCATAATCAGTTTCTTCAAATTTGGATAATTCTCAACATTCTTAATCAAATCATCAAAAAGGGTATTTCTCGTCTTAAGCAATTCCTTCTGCGCTGTTTTAAGATTTTCTTCCGTCCACCTCCTGTCTCCATTTTCATCAATCCACTTACACAATCTGCTCACCAGAAAAGGATAACCGCCAGTACACAGGAACAGATCTTCACTGATTTCCTCCACATCCATTCCCGTATGATAAT
>JAFVAA010000064.1 GCA_017476305.1 Lachnospiraceae bacterium | reverse complement strand
CCGGCTGATCCATTTTATTCACAAAGAGAAATGTCGGAATCTCATAATGCTCCAAAAGTCCCCAGAGTGTGCGGGTATGTCCCTGTATTCCATCAGATGCACTGATTAAAAGCACTGCGTAATCAAGCACCTGCAAAACCCGCTCCATCTCTGCGGAGAAATCCACATGACCAGGCGTGTCTAAAAGTGTCAGTTCCATATCCCCATAGGAAACCACTGCCTGTTTCGAAAAAATCGTAATCCCCCGCTCCCTTTCCATTTCATTCGTATCCAAAAAGGTATCGCCATGATCCACCCGCCCCGGATTTTTCAGTGCTCCGCTTTTATATAAAATCGCCTCGGATAGCGTAGTTTTCCCAGTATCCACATGGGCGAGAAGTGCCGTACATATTCTTTTTTTCCGTGTATTCCCAGATGAAACACCCATGAAAAATACCTCCCTTTCCATTTTTCCCACGCCTCTTCAAAATACGCTCTCCAAACTCCCTCTATTTTCCCTAAAGCAATGCTTTGAAACGTTTCCTATAGCATTCTGATATTTTTCTCCAGCGAATATTCCTTCGTCTCGCCATCATCAGAATAATATTCATAATCCGGAATCTCATCGCCAAATTCACAAAATACGAGATTGTCATAATCCACATCCTCTGTATTTTCAAAATTCCTATGGGATGCGCTTTCTGCCAGTGGTAATTTATGCCCCTCTCTTAAGAAAATGCAGATATCGCCTAACGGCATCTCTACGAATGTATACCCGCGTTCCAGAACCTCTTCTTCCAAAAGCTCTCCCTTCCGAAATCTGAGAAACTTCATCCTCTCCGGCAGATAAACCGGCCTTCCTCCCTGATTCTGTTCATGTACCGGTGCCAGCATCAGTTCTTCTCCCAAAAGAAGCTGATCCTCTGTCTGTCTGGCAATTCTGTCCTCCCTGTACACGAAACCAAGTGGTCGAAACATCATCGTTCCACGAAGTGCAGCCTTCATAAATTCACTGTAAAGATACGGAAGTAAGCGGTACCGCATTTTTAGCACGCCCAGAATTTCCTCCTTTTTCTCAAACAGATAAAGCTCCTGTCTTCTCGTTCCCAATGCCGAATGGTTCCGCATCAGAGGAGTAAATATACCAAAAGACAAAAAACGAATCAAAAGGTCTTCCGTCACATCCGCACCAAATCCGCCCAGATCCGCTCCGGTATATAAAAAGCCACACATATTCAAAGACGGCATCATCTTGATGTTTAATAAAAGATGAGACCACCAGGACATATTATCTCCCTGCCAGATACCACCATAGCGGTGCATTCCGATATAAGAGGCTCTGGAAAAAAGGAGGATCCTCTTCTCCGGTACCAGCTCTTCAAATGCCTCTGCTGCCGCCCTCGTCATATAATATCCATACAGATTATGTACCTTATCATGACGAATCCTGTCTTCTCCCGGCATTTCACTGTATTGATGATAAAAGCTCTTATGATCCTCTAAATTGTTCGAAGAGCCTGCCACAAGTCCCGTCATTTCAAAATACGTATCCACATCCAGATTTTCCTTCTTTAGTTCGTCGATTCTGTCAAACACTTTTTTCAAATGCTTCTCTGAATAAAAGATTGCCGGTTCATTCATATCGTTCCAGAACCCGTCAATTCCACGATCCGTAAGCAGGTGGTATTTATCGCCAAACCAATGTCTTGCCTCTTCATTCAGCATATCGGGGAAATGGCACTTTCCGGGCCAGACACCGACGGTAAAATCTTCTCCGTTCTCATCCTTACAAAAATATCCCTTTTCCTTTCCTTCTTCATAGACATCATAGCCTTCTTCTATTTTCACACCGGCATCAATAATCGGCACAAGATGAATCCTGTTCTCCTTCATCTCCTTTACAAGTGAATCAAAATCACCAAAATTCTTTTCATCAATCGTAAAATCCTTGTATCTCTCCATATAAGCAATATCCAGATAAACACTATCTAGTGGAAGCTTCAGCCTTTTATGTTCTTCTGCGACTTTTCGCACATCATCTGCCGTTTCATAGCTCCATCTGCTCTGTCCATAGCCAAATGCCCATTTGGGCGGAATATAGCTTCTGCCAATCAGCTCCCGGAATGCTGATACCACCTCATCCGGAGATTCCCCTTCCATAACATAAAGCTCCAGATCAAAATCGGAAAAAGTAATTTCCATCCGGTCACGTTTCGTATAACCGATATCAAAAACAATCTCACCCGGCGTATCAAAAAAGAAGCCGATATTCTTCTGCTCCGGCAAAGCATCTTCCGTGTCCTCTTTTCTATACACATCACCACTTAAAAGCAGAAAATTATGTGCTCCGTAAAGGGACTGCTTGTCCTCTCTGTGTTCCGGCTCATCCGAACAGAAGCTCCTATACAGCCATCCTCTTTTATTAATGCCCCTGATGCTTTCTCCCAATCCATAAACAATTGTCTCCTGAGGCAAACGGCAAAAAAAGCCATCCTCGCTTTTCTTCAGCCATTCACATTCTCTTTCTGTAATATCCGGCTTGTGAAGAACCGCTTCTGTCTCTATTGGACTACCAAACCGATATCTTTTGACCATTTTTATATCTCCCTGCACAAATACTCCTTTGTCCATTTTATCAGAATTACTAACAGTATATCACATAGACTTACCTATTGACAGATATTTTCATTTATCTTTTCAGAAGAACTTGCCATTTTTTCCATATTAAGGTACATTAATATAGGTGTTGTCTGAAACTTTTTGACATTAATACACGATAACAATTTATGATTTAGGAGGTTATGAGACCATGAGTATTCGTATCGGTATTTTAGGTTATGGAAATTTATCCCGCGGAGTAGAATCCGCAATCACACAAAACGATCATATGGAGTTAGT
>JAFVAA010000715.1 GCA_017476305.1 Lachnospiraceae bacterium | reverse complement strand
CCAAATGCATAGGTATTCTCTCTTTCTATCCCCAGATAGTCACAGATCCATTTCATGCCGGTTGCCTTGGAATAGTTCCTCGGTAAGATTTCTGCCACATTTAAAGGTGTTCCATCCGGATTTTTAAAATCATGGATGATCACATCATACGATTCGCCAAAAAATCTTTTAATCTCATCATGCGGGATATCCATATACCCGATACTGATCTTATTGATCGTAGCCTCGTCGTCCGCATCCTCTATCGGCAGACAATCCGCTTGAAGCTCCTCCCGAAAGCCCTCGGCATACTCCGAACCGGTGTAATAATCCCAGTCGATATAGAGCTTCTCATCTCCTTCCAGAAACGCTCCAATCCCCTTCTCCTTCATCTCCGGAACCAATCGTCTGACCTCATCCCATAAAAGATGCCTGTTAAAGAGAATCTCTCCCTCGAACTCGATATAGGTGCCGCATCCTGCTATCATGCCATCCCAGCCAATGTCTAAGAGCTCTTTCGCATGAAGTGTAGATTTCGTCCTGCCGGTACATAGAAACGCATAATGTCCTCTTTCCCTTAAATCTCTCACAGCAGCGATCGTAGAATCAGGAATCTTCTTTTTATAATCCCACAGGGTTCCATCCACATCAAAAAACACAATACTTTTCTTCATTTTTCGGTCTGCTATCCTTTAATAAATCCATACTTTCAGCTTTTTACTGTACTTACTGTATATTTTTTCACCATTCACTATTTTAAAGGTCCTAAGCCTTAGATAGTAATACTCTCCCCTGTCTATTCCTCGAAGGATCAGCGTACGTTTACTTATATTGAATCTCTGTATTCCCTTCGAAAAACTTGCATCTTTTGCAAAATCAAGTGTATAACCGGAAATATTACTTACCTGTCCAAACTTCAGCTTTATATAAGAACGAACCTGCTTTGTCACTGTAAGAGAGGCAGCCTTCGGAATGATATAAAAGTTTATCGTTTTCTTTCCTTTGTAGTTTCCAATCCCACGTACTACTGCCGATGCGATTCCTATGTTTTTATTATTTTTATAGGTAACCGTATAATCCCTTCCCTTCTTTAACAGCTTCGTCCCATTTTCTACGATCAGATCCGCATACTTTTTCCCTCCGGTATACACCGTTTTCCTCACATAGGTATAAGTAAGGCCTGACACCGCACGTTTCGTAATTTTATACTTCTCTGATATTGTAGTCTTATAGTTTCCAACTCCCTTAAAGATCACAGTTGCCGTACCTACATTCAGGTTATTCCGATAGGTCACGATATAGTCAATTCCACGCTTTAATACGGTTCCATTATCTGCCACTTCGAAGTTATCCGTAATCCTCTTTCCGGTATACCCCTTATCAAGCACCATCATCATAGATTCCGTCAGGCTCTTTCTCTCCAAAGGAACATCCACACGCACGATAACAGGAGTATACCGTGAATCCTCCGGCGTATATAATGCACGATATCCATTGGAATTTACCACAGGCACAATGTCCTGATTCACCCAGCTCCAATGCTCCGGAAGCCCAATCGAAGCAAGTGTCCTGCCAGGGGAATAGGTTCTGGTCTCTAACTGCGGCAGTTCAAACTCCGGCATCTCCTTTGGCACAAATGTGTTTGTATATGCTATCAGACTTCCCAAATAATTCGATGAGGTCACACGCACGACCAGACGTGAACCGATATCTTCTTTTTTAATTTTATAAACAGATTCTTCCTCATCCTTTAAAAGCGTTGCATGATTCATCAAAAACTCTGTATCACTAAGGGATGCCTCTGAATAGGCCGTCGCTTTTCGCACTCCCGAAGCTGAAAGCTTCTTCATTCCAGTTTCTACAATGGTTCCATCCAATGCTAAATCATCTTCATCTACATATGCCTGAAGAATATCCTCCGCAGCCCCTCCGGTCACGTCATAAGGCTCCTCGACCTTCTTCTGATCCTCTGTCAAAGCGATTCGATACCACTGATAGGAAACCACCCCCAGTTCTTCGGATGCGAACTGCGGAGATGCTTTCAGGGTGGCATCTACGACCATATGCTCCTCTCCCACGAAGTTCACGGTTCCACTGATGGCAATCGTATTTGTATAAAACGGTGTACTGACATATGCTCTGGAAGAATCATTTCCAGACAGATCCGTCATATAAGCATACAGCACATACCGCGTCCTCGGAAGCAGGCCCTGAATTTCAAATGCAGTTGCATTAACACCGTCCACGTAGCCTGAACCTACAGCAGTTCCTACCAGGTTTGCCGTTTTATTCGCCACCACCGTCCGGATATAATCTACAGACATATCGACCTGGTTATCACTACGGAGAACTACATAATAAAAATTTCCCGCTTCAGAGCTTGTGATAGCTCCATACACCTTTGCATCCTCTCCGGAAACACTGGCAGAAAGTGCTTTGATAACAGGAGGCGTCACATCCATCGCTGCATTTACCGTCCTTCCTGCCTCCAAGCCTGCAAAAGCCAATACAAATACTAATACACTGAAAATGATCCTCTGCATCGTTTTTCTTTTCATTGTCCTGTGATATCCCCTTTCTTTTCTCTCGTTTTCCTTTATCTTTTGCCTGTGATACTGCAAACAGGATTACGATTCACAAAACAGCAGGTGCAAAGCTTTGGTCTTAGAGGTTCTGTACCTTGAATTTTCTCTCTGCTTCCCTTCGCTGATCCTTTTTTGCAATATCCTGACGTTTATCATATAGTTTCTTCCCTTTGGCCAGACCAATCTCCACCTTTACTATACTTCCTTTAAAATACACATTCAGCGGCACAATGGTATAGCCCTTCTGCGCTATCTGTCCCATGAGCTTCCGGATCTCTCTTTTATGAAGCAAAAGCTTTCTCACACGAAGCGGATCTTTATTGAAAAGATTTCCCTTTTCATAAGGACTGATATGCATTTTATAGACATAGACTTCTCCCTGCTCGATACGGATAAACGCTTCCTTGATACTGCATTTTCCCATGCGCAGTGACTTCACCTCGGTACCTGCCAAAGAAATCCCTGCCTCATATTTCTCCTCTATAAAATAATCATGAAAGGCCTTTTTATTATTTGCTATAAGCTTCTTTGATTCTTTTGCCATAGGTCGTCCCGTCTCCTTTCATTATATCATAAAAAATCAAGAATACTACCAGAAAAATAAACTTTTATCCTTCCTTTTTTTCTTCCTCCTCAGACGAAATCATAAAATCAATGGTTCTGAGGATCTTATCTACTGCACTCACCGTCACACGCAGCCTCTGTCCCAGTTTATAGACCTGATGGGTATGCTCTCCCACCATCTGGTAATTTTCCTCTTCAAAGTAGAAATAATCCCCGGGGATATCAGCCACCCGTACCATCCCCTCGATCGTATTCGGCAGCTCCACATACATTCCCCAGCTTGTCACACCGGAAATCACTCCCTCGAAGCTTTCCCCGATAAACTGCTCCATATACTCTGCCTTTTTCATCTTTTCTACTTCTCTCTCCGCATCGTCTGCTCGCCGCTCCAAGGCACTTGCCTGAACCGTCACCTCCGGCAGAATCCGGTTATAATGCTCTATCCTTT
>JAFVAA010000714.1 GCA_017476305.1 Lachnospiraceae bacterium | reverse complement strand
TATTTTTTGTGCAAGATTCATTAAACATTGGAGGATTATTTCCGTTATTTAGTAAATTTTGATTCACAAAGCCAAAGCAAAGTGAGTGAAAGAGAGGTACGACTATGAACGCTGCTTCAAAAATCAATCCGCTGCTCACGTTGGAATATATGCAGACGGAAAGTGAAAATAAATATTTTGACCGAAAATCAGGTCAGATTAAGGTGTCAGATCTGGCACAGCATATTTCTGCGTTCGCGAATGCTGATGGAGGCACATTGGTGATTGGAATCAGCGATAAGAAACGGACGCTGGAAGGCATCAATTCATGCGGAGATGAAAAGATAAATGAATTCATCAATGCTCCTAAGGATTGCTGTAGACCTATGCCACGGTATCGAGAGGAGTTTGTTGAAATTACGAATGAAGCGGGAAAATCGGACAGGCTGTTACTTCTTCATATTGAATCCAGTGTTGATCAGGTGATTCGGACATCGAATGACCGGACATATCTCCGTATAGGCGATAAGTCAAAGGAGATGCTGGGTGTAAATCTCAGAAACCTGGAATATGCAAAAGGCTCCCGTCATTTTGAGGATGAGATTAACCCAATCGCGACGATTGAAGATCTGGATGACGAGTTGCTTGCTGCATATAAGGATCGAATAGGAGCCGGAGATGTTGACACGCATCAGGTGATGGCGGCGAGAGGATTTATCCAAAAGAAAGACGGTGCCGAGTATCTCACAAATGCTGCCGTCCTTTTATTTGCAAAGAACATCATGAAGTTTAACATGAATTGCCGTATACGTTTTATTCGTGTTGACGGTAGGGAGATGCAGGTTGGAGCTAATTATAATGTTGTAAAAGACAAGAGCATTGATGAGCCAATTCTTCGATTGGTGGATGCGGCGAAGGCTTTTATCTCCGATCAGTTGCGGGTTTTTACAAAGCAGGAGCATGGTAGCGGAAAATTCGTGGAGAGCCCAGAATATCCGGAATTCCCGTGGTTCGAGGGTATCATAAACGCTGTGGCTCATCGTGACTGGGCTGCAACCGGACAGTTTATCAAGGTCAGTATGTTTGATGATAGGCTGGAAATTGAAAGTCCTGGGCGTTTTCCGAATATTGTCACAGTAGACAATATTTCGTATACAAGGTTCTCCCGGAATAAAACCATTTCAAGAGTAATGACCGAATTTGAATGGGTACGTGAATTGAATGAGGGAGTAAAGAAGATTTATTCTGATATGGCTGACGCAGGATTGCCGGAGCCGGAATATATCGAGACTCCTAATACTGTCAAGCTCATCCTAAGGAATAATATCGACGTTCGGAAAAATAAAACGTCAAATAAAACGTCAGATAAAACTTCAAGTGAGGTTTTATTTGAAGGATTAAGTGAAGATGAGAATATTTTACTTGTTGTAATAAAGAAGTCTCCATATGCTACGCAGGATTTCTATGCACAGGAGACGAGTTTTTCATTATCCAAAATACAACGTATGATGAAAAAGCTGCAAGAAGAAAAGATTATTTGGCGAAACGGATCCAAAAAGAAGGGCAGCTGGGAGATTAAAGGTATTCAGAGACAAAAAAGCTTATTTTGATAGATTCATTTATTGAGAAGGTTAAAAGGACATGCTGGAGACAGGTAAATTTGCGTTTGATACATCCAATAACGCAAGCGTACAGATATTAGAGAAAATCGAAGCCTGGGGATACACATCATACCGGGTGTTTAATCCTGCCACCGGCACCGTGTATAAGGTTACGGCTGACCAGCTCAAAGCAGATGGCGGAAACAACACATATGACGAGAATTATCTGCGGTATGTTACGCTGCTCTCTAAGATTAAGAATGAGACAGCAGGAGGATTGCTGTCTTCTTTGGCGAGCGGTGTAATTCCGCTGCCTCATCAGCTGCATGTGCTGAATCGTGCAATGGAGAGTAATACTATCCGTTATATTCTGGCAGATGAGGTT
>JAFVAA010000713.1 GCA_017476305.1 Lachnospiraceae bacterium | reverse complement strand
TGCATTTGCCATCGCCTGATCCGGCGTGACATAGGCGTTATTCGTCAAAAGATAGATGACATTGAAGTTATTGATATTCTTTACAAAGTCGGTAATGAGTGCCGGTCCCTGGATGAACAGGATATACGGCATCATGATCTTCATAAATACCTGAAACTTCGTAGCACCGTCCAGTCTCGCACTCTCCACCTGGTCGGTCGGTATGTTCATAAGTACACCGGTCGCGATAAGCATCTGATACGGTATACCCACCCAGATATTACTGATGATTATCATGAACTTCGCCCAGCCCTCCTGGGACAAGAACGGGATATAGTCCAGATTCCTTCCCACTAATCCGATATCCTTTAAAAATCCGGTAAATCCTATGTTATTACAAATAGTATTTACAATTCCCGTATCAGAGAAGAAATGTCTCACTAACAGCAGTGTTACAAACTGTGGTACTGCAATGGAGATGATAAATAAGGTTCTCCACATCTTCTTCCACTTCGTGGTCTCTTTGTTGATCAGCATCGCCAGAAGGATTCCACCTATAAAGGTGGTGATCGTAGCAAGCACCGCCCAGAGAAGCGTCCATCCTAAAATCTTCCGGAATGCATAACTAAAGGATACCGTAATGGAATTTGCAAACAGATTCCCAAAGTTCTTAAATCCCACCCAGGTAAACAGCTTATTCGGCGGCATATTGTTCTGGTCATAATTCGTAAATGCAATCGCAATAAGTACTAAAATCGGGATGATATTCATCAGGATGACGCCCAGCGTCGGAAGCGCGAGCATCGTCAGATGGAACTTCTTTCCGAAAAGCTCCTTCACATCCTCACCAAAGGTATTGATATGATTTCCCGGAATATCCTGATTCTGATGTCTGAGCTGGAGACTGTACACAGCCTTCATATTCGCTATCCAGAACAGGATAAAGCAGAAAATCAAAAACAAAGCTATCATCGAATGTAACAAAATCGTGAATGAATTATCATAGTCATTCACAGTCGTCTGTAATGTCAAAGGATCTAACTCCTGCTTGAACTCTACCGTTCCCAGTGTGCCAAACTTTGCAAGATTTGGTGCAGCATACAGCACACACATCACAATAAATGCAACTTCCACAAGCGTTGCTAAAATTCCTTTGAGCACCTGCTTATGCGCAGTATATCCTGCACCCATAAAAACCATGGAAAGCTTGACAAATGCATCCCCCTTTACGATAGCAGTGCCCAGTTCTTTAAAATAATTTGCAAACCCATGGAAGATGCCTTCTTTTTCTTTCTTCGCCATAAATAACTCCTCCATCTAAAATAATTCAGTCTAAAGGTCGCTTTTCACAGTCCGTCTGTATTCCTATAAAGGTACATCGAAAAATATACCCCTATAGAAATACAGACCGTGAAAAGCAGTCCATTTTCACAAAACGGGACAGTAGTACACTCTGCCACTGTCCCATTCAATTGTTCCATATTCTTTTTCCAGATCATCTTCCGACCGAAAAAAGGATATCTGTTATTTTTTCATTCAATCAGTAATTAGTTGTTTACAGGATCCGTAATTCCCTCGACCGTATTGTCAAGAAGCTTCTGTAAATCCGTTCCCTTCTGATTTCCTCCGATCAGTGTCTTACCTAATGTAGCTGCCGGATCCCAGAAGTTTCCACCTACACGCTGAGGTACTGCAAATCCTGCCTGCTTTGCAAGTGCTGCGATTGCCGGTGAACTCTGAACTTCATCAGAAGATGCTGCTTCTGCATTTGCAGGTCCAAGTCCTCTCGCCTGGAATCTTGCCAGCTGATTCTCTGCATTGGTCAGGTACTCAGCTAAAATCATAGACCAGCCTACGAACTTAGAGTGAGGATTTACACCAATCATCTTAAATCCTGCAAAAGAACCCATCTGCTTCAGCTCTCCGCCACAGGTGAAAGAAGGAAGCTTGGTAGCTGCATAGTTCTCTTTCCATTCCTTCTCGACCGTCTCACTATCCCATACACCGGATACACATGCTGCCAATGTACCGTCCTTTACACCAGTCTGGAGATCGCCATCCCCTAAATCTACAAAGCATCCTGACTTTCCTAAATCAATGATTGCCTGAGCGACATCCGTACCGCCCTCTGCATTCCAGTTACAATCATTGCTTCCGTCATCCTTTAATGTTACATCTAAGCCAGCGCCCTTAAAGAAAGAATACAGATACCAGCCGTTTGCTACAGGCATACCGATTTTTTTACCCTTTTCCTTTGCTACGCTTAACATCTGGTCAAGTGACTCTACATCACTCTCTGAGAACACGGATTTATCATAATACATGAAGTATCCATTATCTGCCGTCATCGGATATGCATAAAGCTTTCCGTCAAGTGTGGCAGCCTCTACAGAGCTTTCCACGTTCGCTCCCTTAACATCATAGGTATAGGTATTTGCAACCTCCTGAAGTGCGCCACCCTTTACCAGTTCGTTGATCTGATCATCTGCAAATGCATATACATCCGGAGCTGCCTCCACATCCTTCAACACATCGTCTTTTGCATCTGCCTCTGACTCAGCACCTAATGTGATATCAAAAGTCACATCAGAATACTTAGACTTAAAGCTGTCCAAAAGTCCCTGGGTGAAATCCTGGTCCAGCTCAGAAGCCCATACCGTAAGCTTTACCGTATCCGTAGTAGCAGCAATCAGATTCTGTACCGGATCCGTCTCTGCTGCTTCGCTGGAAGCTTCAGAAGTTCCGGAAGATGCTGCTTCGGAAGAAGCCGGCTGACTGCTTCCGCTCGTATCAGAAGAATCAGAGCTTCCACAGCCTGTAAGTGATACAGAACTAACCATAAGTGCTGCTGCCATCGTGACAGCGATTTTCTTTGTTGCTTTTCTCATAAAAAAGTCCCTCCTTAAAATAGATGAATAGTATCGGTCAAAATACTCTGAAAGCCAGAGCTTCCAACCAAAGATATAATATAACACACTATAAGCAACTGGTCAAATGCGCACTTGAAATGTCTTTTCTGCGCAACCGGTTGTCCTTTAGTGATAATATATCACGAACCATTACCCTTGTCAATACATTTTTACTAATTAATTCCGGTTTTTTATCAGCTTTTTTCGCAATTTTCACAAAAACACTTCCATTTTCTGCTTTATCCATAGGGAACAGTTCACAATTAAAATGCACGGAAACCGAAGTTTTTATGGTGCTTTTCTCCGGATCAGCGTCCCGTTCGGCAAAAGAACACCGTTCTTAAATCCATTGGAAAACAGAACTTCTCCTTCCTCACCCACCTGTACCGGTTCTGTTTCTCCATTGAGCAAAATCTGAATCCTCTTTCCGGAATCATCGAGCTTGATGTATTCGGCACAGCGCTTCTCTGAAATCTCATTCGGAAAATGAAAGTACAGGCTCCGGAAGGTATCCTCTTCTTTTCGTAAGCGGATCAGTGCTTTTATCTTTCCGGATATTTTTTCATTTTCTTCTGTCATAAGCTCATCCCATGGCATGCACCTCCTGCAGTCCGGATCATGCCCTCCTTCCAAAGCGACCTCCGTACCATAGAAAATGCAGACACTTCCCGGCATTGTAAAGAGTGCCGCCATCTCCTGCAGAAAGACATCCTGATTCCCGCCCACACGGGTAATCAGACGGTCTGTATCATGCGAATCCAAAAGATTAAAAAGCACATTATTATTCTGCTGCTGGTACATGGTATAGCAGGCATTGATCCTCCATGCGAAATCCCTTTTCGTCAGGCTTTTATCGATAAAAAAGTCATTGATTCCACTTGTCAGGGGATAGTTCATCACAGCATCATACTCATCACCTAAAAGCCACTGGCTCGCATCATGCCAGATTTCGCCTAAAAGGTAAAAATCAGGTTTCAGTCCCTTTAAGGTCCTCCGGAGACGCTTTAACAAAAGATGGGACACCTCATTTCCCACGTCAAAGCGGATTCCGTCGATGTCGAAACGCTTTACCCAGCCGGTACAGATTTTCTCAATATAAGCGATCACTTCCTCATGATTCGTATTTAGCTTCGGCATCCCTTCATGAAAGGCAAAAGAGTAAAATCTTCCATCCCTCGTATCCCTGTCCATGCGAACCGGCCATTCATTGATCATAAACCAATGGTAATATTTCGATTCCGGTCCCTTTTCGAGTACATCCAGCCACGGTGCGAATTTTCTGCCACTATGATTAAATACCCCGTCCATCATCACACGGATTCCATGCTCATGTGCCGTATGTACGAATTTTTTCATATCCTCCTCCGAGCCAAAGCCCGGATCGATTTTCTCATAATCCGTCGTATCGTATTTATGGTTTGACTCTGCCTGACAGATTGGCGTCAGATAGATTCCCGTAATTCCGAGTTCCTTTAAATACGGGAGTTTTTCTGTCATCCCGGAAAGATTTCCGCCAAACCGCTCCTCATTTTTCACGGCGCCCGTCCTCCAGGGCAGAACCGCCTGGTCCTCTTTACTGTCTTTCCCTCTGCAGAAACGATCCGGAAAAATCTGATACCAGACCGTATCATTCACCCAGTCCGGTGTCCGGTTCACATCCGCCGGATTCATCCATGGTACGATAAAATACTGCAGCATCTTTCCCGGAAGCTCCATCTGCTCCTTTGTAAGGAAACCATCTTCGAAGTAATACCAGACCTCCTTTCCCGCATGCAGTTCGAAATAATATTTACATCTTTTATACTCCGGCTTTACTGTCGTGGTCCACCAGATATGATTCTTCAGTTCTTTTTTAAAATAGATTTTCTCCCTGGTACCGTCCCATCGCTCCGCTCCCCCTAAGATCCCGGCAGCAAAAGGATCGCCATGTACGAGAAACACTGCTGTCACATCCTTACCGGTACGAAGATTGATGATCAGATCCTCCTCATTCAGCGGATAACTCATTTGCTCTGATGTTCTATGATAGATTGCGGCAAAATCCATATAGTTTCCTCCCTATATCCTAAATTATACAGCTGTTACCCTCTTCCATACAGCTTCGTCAGTTTTCTGATGTTTTTTGCGAGCTTCCTGTCAAACATCCCCTGCTTCATCCTGAAATTCCAATTATCTCCGGTCGTAGCAGGTTCATTGGTCCTGGCACTGTTATCCAAAAACAGGTAATCCACCATCGGAATGATACAGTAATCGGAAACAGATGCTAAAGCCAGTCGCAAAAGCATTTGTGCGAGCTTTTTGTCACTGCAGTGCTCAGATACACCAAAATAAGCCCGTAGAAATCCCTTATCCTCCGGATTCATCCCCTGTAAATATCCCATTATCGTCTCATTATCATGCGTTCCCGTATACACTACAGAGTTTTTATCATAAAAGTGCGGCAGGTACTCATTGATTCCCCCCTCTGTAGCCGTCCGGCTGTCAAAAGCGAACTGCAGCACCTTCATATTTGGAAATCCCGTATCACGCACCAGCTTTCTCACCGAATCCGTCATATATCCTAAATCCTCTGCTATGATCGGCATTTCCCCGAGTCTTTCTTCTAATGCAGTGAAAAGCTCCAGTCCGGGTCCCTTTCTCCACTCACCGACAGCCGCCGTGTCACTGTCTGCAGGAATGGAGTAATATTCGTCAAATCCACGGAAATGGTCAATCCTGATTACATCGTACAGGTCCAGACATTTCTCAAATCTGCGAACCCACCAGTCGTATCCCGTTTTTTTGTGATACTCCCAATTATAAAGAGGATTTCCCCAAAGCTGTCCATCCTTTGCAAAGCTGTCCGGCGGACACCCGGCCACTGCTGTCACCCGCCGGTCTGCATCCGTCTGAAATGCTTCCGGGCATCCCCAGATATCTGCACCATCCGCTGATACATAAATCGGGATATCCCCTATGATTTCTACTCCTTTTCTGTTTGCATAGGATTTTAATGCTTTCCATTCTCTGTAAAACTCATACTGTATGTAATAATATAACCGTATTCTTTTTTCATGCTTCTTTTCAAACTCTGAAAGCACTGCCTTTTCATGTTTCCTGTAAGAATCCTCCCACTCCTCCAGCGGCTTTCCCCGGAAAGTCTCTTTTAATGTCATAAAAAGGGCATAATCCCGCAGCCAGAAGTCATTTTCCTTTAAAAACTCCTCATAGGAAACACTTTTTCTCTCAGAAGCAAAAAAACGTTCTGCTGCCTTCTCCAAAAGAGAAATGCGATTTAAATACAGCTTTTCATAATCGATTTTTGAAGCATTTTTTCCAAAATCGCAGTGCTCACACTCTTTCTTTGTCAAAAGTCCCCTTTCCACAAGAGTCTCCAAACTGATAAAATACGGATTTCCTGCAAAGGTAGAAAACGACTGATAGGGCGAATCTCCAAAGCCCGTCGGTCCTAACGGCAAGATCTGCCAATACTTCTGACCTGCATCCACCAGAAAATCCACAAACCGGTATGCTTCCTTCGAGAAAGTTCCAATCCCATATTTACCAGGAAGGGAAAAAAACGGCATTAAAATCCCACTCCCTCTCGTTACACATCTGCTCATCCTGCACCTCCCCAATTCACTATTCGTCATAAAGTTTTCGTTTTTTTTCGCTATTTGTTATTAATGATACAACCCATCCTTTTATATGTCAAGCGATTTTTCCAAAAATCTGTAAAATTTTTTTCGTTTTTTTTCGTATTATTTCTTGTATGTTTTTTTCTTTTACGTTATAATGGATATAAAAGGCTGCTATTTTAAAGCACTGAAGGTGCAGTGCAGAAATGAGGTGAACTATGACTACGATAAAAGAGATTGCAGAAAGGCTGGGCGTTTCTCCCGGTACTGTTTCGAAAGGACTGAACGGCGCAAAGGATATCAGCGAACCGCTTCGCCAGTCCATCCTGGAAACAGCAGTAGAAATGGGCTACACAAAGAAAAAAACGCAAAAAAAAGAGACCAGAAAGCTTTGCATCATTATAGAAAACATGGACTACTACATGAAGGATGATTTTGGCTATGACATTATCCTGGGCTTCAAACAGGCCGCATTTAAAGAAAGCTTTGATGTAGAGGTGATTCCCGTGAGCCACGAAT
>JAFVAA010000712.1 GCA_017476305.1 Lachnospiraceae bacterium | reverse complement strand
TGGATCTGAATACGAGAGGTTTTGCACTTTTTGAAAAACTGCGCTTGCTTCGTCTGGAGATGGCGAAAAAGGAAAATGTACCGCCGTATATTGTTTTTAATGACAAAACGCTGGTTCACATGTGCGTGCTGGTGCCGCTTTCGAAGGAGGAAATGCTTCAGGTATCCGGTGTGGGGGAAAATAAGCTGGAAAAGTATGGGGAGCGTTTTTTAGAAGAGATTTATGCATTTACCGGAGGGGTGAAGGAAAAACTGTATTATGGTTCATAGTTACCATTCACGACTGCGCATAGCGTGGGAATTTCGCATGAGGGGAGTGAAGGCGGTGGATGGTAACGATTCATAAAAGCGAAAACAGGAGATGATTGACAATGTTTTTTGGGGTGACTATAATGATTTGTGAAGATGATAATCAGATTGATAGAGGAGTAGGATATGAACAGGTGGACATTGGAGGTTTCTAACTTCGGGAAAATACGTCATGCAAAAGTGACGGTAGCACCTCTTACCTTTTTTTTAGGCGAAAATAATAGTGGAAAAAGCTATCTTATGACTTTGATATATGGACTTTTGACGATGAGATTTCAAGAGAAGTATATTGAAGGGTGCAGAGAGACAGAGGGGTATAACAGGGCTTTTGCTTTTGTTCGTGAACAGTTATCAAAGCTTGAGACAGAGGGTGAAGTGATTTTTTTTCTGCCTGAGGATGTCAGAGATAGTTTTGCCCTGTTATTGGATTCTATCTTAAACAAAAGAGTTTTTTTGGAAGAATTGTTTAATAAGACCTTTGAGGAGGGAGAATTTTCCGTAAAGTTTTATGACACATATAAGTTCAGGCTTACTTGTGACGAAAAATATATTATTATTTGGTTTGATGAGGAATCTTATAGTTTAGGGGCAGGAACAGCTCTCGTGAAAGAGGAGGATGTAAAGACAGAATATTTTATGTCCTATATAATGCAATTGCTTTTTCAAAAGGATTTTATGCATGGCAATCAGGATATTTTATATTTGCCGGTGGCCAGAACCGGTTTTTTGCTGACGTATAAATCTGTGATTGGTTCGGCTATGCAGGATAAATTTAACATAGAAAATTCTGAAAAAAATTTATTGACAAAGCCGGTCGGAGATTTTTTGACCAGACTTGGGACCATGTCTGTGCATGGAGAGCAATTATACTATCAGGATTTAGTTTCTTTTATCGAACAGCATTTGATAAAAGGGCATATTGATGTTTCAGAAATGCCGACTCATGATATATTATACTCATCGGAACAGTTAGGTCAGAAGCTTCCGATGTATTTAACTTCCGGTGTTGTGACGGAACTGGCACCTTTGCTCCTGTTTCTGGAGAGGATTAATCTGCATACTGTTTTGATCGAGGAGCCTGAGATTTCCCTGCATCCGGAACTGCAGATTTCGATGGCAAGGCTGTTAGTCCGGATGTGTAATGCCGGAATAGCAACCTTTGTGACTACACATAGTGATTTAATCATGCAGCATGTCAATAATATGATACGACTTTCGGAAATCGTGAGAGCCGGGAAAGAACTGCCCGAAACGAAATATACAAAAGAAGATTTTATCCAAAGGAATCAGGTTGCCGTTTATGAATTTCAAACCGGTGCGGATGGAAGAACGGAGATAATACCGGTTCCGTGTAATAAATCAGGTTTTGCAGTAGATACTTTTTATCAGGCTTTGAAGAAACTTTCTGAGGAGATTGATATAATTGAGGAGAAAATGGAGTAATGATAGAAGAGGATTGGAAAGATACCATAAAGCTTTTTGAACCAAATGTAGTCAGACTGTCAGAGGCAGAACAGGTATTGGTAGAGACGAGCGGGGAGGGGGAGGCAGAGCTTCATCTGAAGTTGTCAAATCCCTGTATTGTTATCCGGAATGTAGATAAAAATCCGATTAAAATTTTTAAAAATAAAAACTGTGCGGATCAGATTGTGTTTGAGAAAAAGGAAGAGAAATGGCACCTGCATATTTTTGAGATGAAAAAAACCATTAATCCAAGTAAATGGGAAATGATAAAAAAACAATTTTCCGGGGCTTTTTTGCATGCGCTGGCTTATGCAGGGGTTTTGGGGATTGATTTTTCTATGGAAAATATATGTGTTTATACTGTGTATAGGAGGGTAAAAGCAGTAGATAAAACAAATCCTGTTAAGTTGCATCCGGGGCTGGAGCGGGAAGTACGAAAGGGGTTGTTGGAATGGGAAAATGAAAAAGTAGATTTGACTTACATACGGACGTATTTTGTGAGGCATAAAAAAATACTTTTGGATGAAGAAAGCGGAAAAGGCGAATGGTCATTATAAAAGCAAATTTATGAAAATGAAACGGGGAAATTTTTATGCGAGGAAAATGTAAGAAGAAGGTAGCAAGTACTGTTCTGGCAGTCAGTCTGATTTTCGGGACGTTGTCTGTGGGAAATGCGGGGGCTGCAAAGGCTGTTAAGCCTGTGAGCCTGAAAGAATCAAAGCTGACATTGAATCTGAGCAGTAAGAAAACAGCAAAGCTGGAAGTGAAAAAAGCGAGTGGTGTTACGATAAAAAAGACTACATATAAATCCGGAGATAAAAAAATAGTCGCGGTCACGAAAAAAGGAAAGGTGACGGCAAAGGATGTCGGAAGTACGAAAATTACAGTTACGGTAAAGTATAAGAAAAAAGGAAAAACGGATACGAAGAAGTTATCATGTAAGGTGACAGTGAAAAAAGGGAATGGGAAAAGTGATGTGTCGCCGACTCCGGGAAAGGAAGATGATCCGTCTGCTACACCGGCAAATGCTGCCGGGGTTCAGGTATACGAGGATGGCGATATCAAGGTGGTAAAGGCGGCTTTACCGGAAAACTCCCCGGAGGCTTCAGATGCACCTGTGATTTCCGGACCGGATAATAGCTGGCGGGATGAAAGCAGATTGTGGCAGAAGCAGGAAAAACAGGTAAATATGGAGAAATTTTATCAGGATACCATCGGATGCTTTTTGGCAGAGGAAAAAAATACCGTATATTCTCCAATCAATGTTTATCTGGCACTTTCCATGCTTGCGGAAGTGGGAAGCGGTGAGACGCAGTCTGAAATTTTGAATTTATTACAAGTAAAAGATACCGGTTTATTAAGGGAACATATCCACGCACTTTGGAATGCGAATTACTATGACGCAGATTCGGCAGCGAGTATTTTAGGAAATTCTCTGTGGCTGAATAATCGTATGGATTATAATGAAAGTCTTTTAAAAAATCTGGCAGAATACTATCATGCTTCTAGCTTTTCGGGAACGATGGGTTCTGAAAAAATGAATCAGGCAGTGAAAGACTGGGTGAATGAGTACACAAAGGATCTTTTAAAGGATTCTGTGGATGGCATAGAGCTTCCAAAAGACACGGTGATGGATATCATTTCTACGATTTACTTTAAAGCCGGCTGGATTGACAGTTTTAGTGAAGAGAGTACGAAAAAGGAAACATTTCATGGGAAAAGCGGCGATAAAGAAGTGGATATGATGCACCAGACTTCGATGGGGTATATCTATTCTACAGATAAATTTACCGGGGTATCTTTAGGGTTGTCTGCAGGGGATATGCACTTTATTCTCCCGAAGGAAGGAGTAAAGCTTTCGGATGTGATTGCAGATGATGATGTGATGAACATGATCGGGGCGGATACTTCTGAGGAGGCTCTGGAGGCGAAAAGAAGTCACCTGGAGCATGCAGAAATCAGTATGTCCATTCCGAAGTTTGAACTTCACTCAAAAATCGATTTGACCGATGGCTTAAAAGCATTGGGAATAGAAAAAGCATTTGATCCGAACGCTGCAGAATTCCAGACGTTGTTTGCCGATCTATTTAACCAGAATGCCTATGTTTCCGGTGCATCTCATGCAGCGATGGTAAAAATCGACGAAGAGGGCGTGACGGGAGCTGCGTATACGGAAATGATGATGACGGCGACAGCGTATTTAGAGAAAAACAGGGTTGATTTTGTCTTAGACAGACCTTTCTACTATGTGGTTACTGCGGAGGATGGTTCGATTCTGTTTGCAGGAACGGCGTATGATATCTAATCTTTGAAATGGAAACAGAAATTACTACGGCAACCGTACTTTTAGATACAGGTGCAAATACATCTATCAGGTTTAGTGATGTGAAAACCTTTTAAATTTTTTTGATTCCATAGACAAAGGGAAAGGATAGTGCTATAATATTGATTTAGTGTGAGGGATTCACATAGGATGAGCGGTATTCTTTGGTATTCCGGAGGAACATTCCTATGAATTGGAATGTTTCATTACAGTGGAGTGTTGGAAACTGCATCAGATGATAATAAGATTACCACGCAGGGAAATGGGGTGGTAATGTGCGGATAGGAATAATCGGTGCCGGCAAGGTGGGAACGACGCTTGGAAAATATCTTTCGGAGAGGGGCGTTCCTATAGCCGGGTACTACAGCCGAACCGTGGAAAGTGCTGCACAGGCGGCAGAGTTTACAGGAACAAAGGTGTTTGAGGATTTGGAGACTTTGACAGAGGCGAGCGATACCCTTTTTATCACGACTCCGGATGGAGAGATTGGGAAAGTATGGGATTGCATCGCAGGGAAAAAGTTATCCGGGAAATTGATTTATCATTTTAGTGGTTCTTTATCATCCCGTGTATTTTCGGGAATAGAAAATACCGGTGCAGCAGGAGCTTCTGTTCATCCAATGTACGCATTTAGCGACAAATTCACTTCTTATTTAAAATTTCATACTGCGTATTTTGTAGCCGAAGGTCAGGAAAAGGCGTTGGAGGAGTTTCAAAAGCTTTTCGGAGCAGCTTTCGGACATACGATTTTGACGATAAAGGCTGAGGATAAAATGAAGTATCATGCGGCGGCAGCACTTGCCAGCAATGCGATGCTTGCCCTGTTTTATGAAAGTCAGATGCTTTTATCGGAATGTGGCTTTTCCGAGGAGGAAAGCAGAGCACTTTTTACGCCGCTCGTGAAAAATAATGTGGAAGCTATGCTGGCACAGGGGGCGGTTCCTGCCATGACCGGACCGGTGGAGCGAAATGATGTGGAAACAGTGAAGGAGCATCTTCGTGCCATCTGTAAAGAGGCTGATCTGGAGAAGAGGTTTTCGAAGGAAGTGGTATCGGAGCACACACATGCTATTCACAGGGAGGGTGCTTTAGAAGAAAGAGGTATGGAGTCGGAGGTATCCGTTCAGAAAGAAAGGGATTTGGTGAAGGAGGATACGGATGAGATTTACCAGAGCTATCTTGCGCTAAGCAGTACATTGGTGAAAATGGCGGAAAAAAAGCATCCGGACAGGGATTATACTGCTCTGAAGGAAATCTTGAAAGACATTTCATAGTGGATGAGGTATGGAAATCAATAGAAACCCGACCGGAAAAAGAGGCGGGTATTCGGAAAGGAAGATTATGAAAAAGACAGTTAGTACATTTAAAAAGGCGAAGGAAGAAGGAACGAAATTAACGATGCTTACGGCGTATGATTATTCTACGGCAAAGCTGATGGATGAGGCGGGAATTGATTCGATATTAGTAGGTGATTCTTTAGGAAATGTCGTGCTTGGTTATGAGGATACCATTTCGGTAACGATGGAAGACATGATTCATCATGGGGCAGCAGTTGCCAGAGGAGCGAAGGAGGCTCTGGTGGTCATTGACATGCCGTTTATGTCCTACCAGGCTTCTGTGTATGATGCTGTGGTGAATGCAGGACGTTTGATGAAGGAAGGTCGCGCCAATGCAGTGAAGCTGGAGGGTGGTGTCAGTGTCTGCCCGCAGATCAAAGCGATTACGGAGGCAAGCATTCCTGTGGTGGCACACCTGGGGCTTACCCCACAGTCAATCAATGCATTTGGTGGATTTAAGGTGCAGGGGAAAAGTGAAAAGGATGCGAGAAAAATCATAGAGGATGCATTAAAGATAGAGGAAGCGGGCGCATTTGCCGTAGTTTTAGAGGGGATTCCGGCAAAGCTTGCGAAGATTATTACGGAAAAGCTGACGATTCCGACCATCGGGATTGGAGCCGGGAAGGACTGTGACGGACAGGTTCTTGTATATCAGGATATGCTGGGGATGTTTAGCGATTTCGTACCAAAGTTTGTGAAGCAGTTTGCAAATGTAGGAGATGTGATGAAGGAAGCTTTTGGAAGCTATATAAAGGAAGTGCAGGCTGGTACATTTCCGGAGGAGAAGCATACGTATTCGATTGCAGATGATATTATTGAGAAATTATATTAATATATTTTTGGGCTATACACGAACTGCAAAGTATGGTTCTGTGCTGTTAATTTAAAAATTTGGTAAAAATGCTCTGCAGGATGGCACGGGATGCTTTCGGTTTGTAATAAACATGGACAGAATTATGATAAAAAAGAAAGTGAGAAAAGTAATGAAAATAGTAAATACAGTAAATGAAGTCAGAGAACAGGTAAAGGCATGGAGAAAGGAAGGGCTTACCGTAGGTCTGGTACCGACGATGGGCTATCTCCATGAAGGGCATCAAAGCCTGATTGACCGTTCCGTGTCTGAAAATGACAGGACGGTAGTAAGCGTGTTTGTCAATCCGATGCAGTTTGGTCCGGGGGAGGATCTGGAAAGCTATCCGAGAGACATGGACAGGGATGCCGGGATCTGTGAAAAGGCTGGGGCAGACCTCATTTTTCATCCGGAGCCTTCGGAGATGTATCACGATGGTTTTTCTACTTTCGTGGATATGGATACCCTGACAGGCGGGCTTTGTGGAAAGACGCGCCCGATTCATTTCCGGGGAGTATGTACGGTCGTTTCGAAGCTGTTTCATATCGTGACACCGGACAGGGCATATTTTGGTCAGAAGGATGCGCAGCAGCTGGCGGTCATTCGCCATATGGCAGAAGATTTAAGCTTTGGGATTGAGATTGTCGGCTGTCCGATTGTCCGCGAGGAGGACGGTTTGGCAAAGAGCTCCAGAAACACGTATCTAAACAAGGAAGAAAGAAAGGCGGCTCTGATTCTCAGCCAGTCTTTACAGGAAGGGAAAAAGCTTCTGGATGCAGGGGAGCGGGATGCGAAAAAGGTGCGGGATGCTATCGTGGAGAAGCTCCGCTTGGAGGCTTTGGCAAAGATTGACTATGTAGAGATAGTGGACTGGAAGAATTTGGAGCCTGTGGGGCAGATTGACAGACAGGTTCTCGTGGCGATGGCAGTTTACATCGGAAAGACCAGACTCATTGATAATATTTTGTATGAGCCGGAATAAGAAAGGAGCAGACACATGACACTTACAATGCTGAAGGGAAAAATCCACCGTGCCGTAGTGAAGCAGGCAGAACTGAATTATGTAGGAAGTATTACCGTGGATCCGAAGCTTATGGAGGCTGCGGGAATTTTAGAATATGAAATGGTGCAGATTGTAGATGTGGAAAACGGGAATCGTTTTGAAACATATACGATTGCCGGAGAGTCGGGAAGCGGGATGATCTGCCTGAATGGTGCAGCTGCCAGACAGGTACAGGTAGGTGATCATATCATTATCATGAGTTATGCACAGATGTCACCGGAGGAGGCAAAGGAGCATAAGCCGTATGTCGTCTTTGTCGATGAGAAGAATCAGGTGAAGCAGGTCTCCAGATATGAAAAATACGGGGAGTTATCACCGGACTATCAACAGAAAATATAGTACAGAAATGGGGTAAAAAATGTTAAAGGGAAAGACCGTGGTTTTAGGGGTGACAGGCAGCATTGCCGCATATAAGATGGCGAATCTGGCGAGTATGTTAGGAAAGCTTCATGCCGAGGTGCATGTTCTGATGACGAAAAATGCGACGAATTTCATTCATCCCATCACATTTGAAACCTTGACTGGTCATAAATGTTTAATCGATACGTTTGACCGGAATTTTCAGTATAGTGTGGAGCATGTGGCGTTGGCAAAAAAAGCGGATGTTGTTCTCGTGGCACCGGCATCCGCGAATGTCATCGGGAAGTTAGCGAATGGGATTGCCGATGACATGCTGACGACTACGGTGATGGCGTGCCCTTGTAAAAAAATCATTTCACCGGCTATGAATACAAATATGTATGAAAATCCCATTGTGCAGGAAAATCTTTTGAAATTAAAAAAATATGATTATACGGTAATCGAGCCGGAAACGGGACTTTTAGCATGTAAGGATGTAGGGGCCGGGAAACTTCCGTCAGAGGAGACACTTTTGCAGTATCTTTTAAAAGAAATCCGGTTTGAAAAGGATTTTTCCGGAAAAAGGATTTTAGTCACGGCGGGACCTACGATTGAGGCAATCGATCCGGTACGCTTTATTTCGAACCATTCCACGGGAAAAATGGGATATGCTATCGCCAGTGTGGCGATGCAGCGTGGCGCTGAGGTGACACTTGTGACGGGAAAGACTGCCATCGCGCCGCCTCCATTTGTGAAGGTGGTCGATGTCGTGAGTGCTGCGGATATGTTTGAGGCAGTCACGGAGCAGGCAGAAAAGCAGGATGTGATTATCAAAGCAGCGGCTGTGGCAGATTATACACCTGCGGCTGTGGCACCGGAAAAGATGAAAAAATCAGAAGGGGATGCAAGCATTCCGCTCATAAGGACAAAGGATATTCTGAAATTTCTCGGAGAGCATAAAAAAGAAGGACAGGTGCTTTGTGGATTTTCGATGGAGACAGAGCATTTGATAGAAAATTCGAAACAAAAGCTCGAAAAAAAGAATTTGGATATGATTGTAGCGAACAATG
>JAFVAA010000711.1 GCA_017476305.1 Lachnospiraceae bacterium | reverse complement strand
TTTCACGATATATCGTGCACTATAGGGACGTGTTAGTATGTAAGGACGATTCGTAAAGAAGATCAAAAAAACAGGAAATGGGAAAGAACTTTTCCGTCTCCTGTTTTTTAATATTTTTTATTTCTCTTTTTCTTTTCCGATAAAATGCATTTCTCCTGCTGTCTCGGATGGCTTTTTAAAGCTTCGAACGACCTGAAGCTGCTGCAGGGAATGACACATAGGACAAAGGTTTCCAAAGGCGATTGGTTTTCCGCAGGAGCGGCAGACCACTCCGCTGATTTTATCTGCGGTATCTCCCTTGTACTGAATTCTTCCTTCCCTGATCCATTCCCTGACTTTTCGGATCGGGATATTAAATTTTTCTGCGACATCCTGCTCGCGAACATCTTCATTGCTTCGGATATAATCCTTTACCTGATTGAATAACTCTAACTCCATACAGATAGGACAGAGCTCATGTGGATAGGTTTCGTGCAAATCTCTGCCACATCTGGTACAGGTTTTGACTTCTTCTTTATATCGTTTTCTATCGTGAATCAATTCCATAATTTTCCCCCCCGCTTTCCGAATCTTTTATACCCTATATTTTACATGGTATCAGGGGGAATGTCAATTCATTACTGTTCCTTATCTTGGAAATCTAACCGATTCGTGAGACTTCACACAAAGAAGCATTCTATGATTCCCCGGCTGACAAAATTTGCCAGATGATAAACGACAGAGAGCCTGGTTGTCTGCAGGGTATGCTGCCCTTTGTCGTTATTTTCATTGACGATACCCGTGATAGCAGCATCACCGATTTCCGGCAATTCCTTTTTTACCCCAATTCCCGGGAAAAGAGGACCGGCACCTAAGGTAATAAAACCAATATGATTTTTGATCCCCAGGGAGGCATCGATGGCAAATACATAGGGATTTTGGTATCTGTGATAAATCTGGCGGATCGTATTTTCCAGATTGATCGCATGGATCGGTTTGTCTAAAGTACCGTAAACTTTGGGCGATTGAAATAAACGGGCTTTCTTTTCTCTGGCATGAAGCAAAGCCTCACCGACGAGAGGACCAAAGCAGTCTCCTGTGGCACGGTCTGATCCGATACAAAGAAATATGGCGGTCTGTTTATGAAAAAAAATTTCATTTTTCAGCTTGAACAGTTCTTTTTTAAAAAGAGAAAATTCCTGCTTCCTATAAATATTAAAATACAGGGCTTCTTCCGTGGGGAGGTCGTTTTCCTTCCAATCTGTATTAACAGTCAGGTTCATATGGTAAATTCCTTTCTATAAAAAATATTGCGCCGGATATGCGCTGCAAAGCAGCAGCTCCGCAGTGTCAAAGGTGTGCTGTGTAAATCCGTGTGCATCCTTATACTCCTGGAGTTTTATAGAAAGTATCTCCTGAAAAAAGAAAAATAAACATGGCACTTCACATGTCTATGCGTGCGGCATCTGTGGCTGCAGCTGTGTACGGCGATGAAGCGGTGAGGTGTCGAAAAATTTTCTTTTGTAGGGGAAAGCAGGGCAGTATTTCGACAATCTTTGCAAAAGCCTTGTGCTAGAATCTCCCTGATGTATGAAAATTAAAAGGAGTGGAAGGGTGTGATCAGATGGACAAGCTGTATGAATTTGAAAAGTTACCGGAGAATGTGAGACAGATCGGAGAACTGGGAGAAAAGGGAAGGATTTACTTTGAAGATTATGTGGTTACATATATGGAAAGGCTTTTTCGTAAAGCCGCAGAAAAGGTAATCGTGATTTATCTGGGGAAGGAAGGAAAGGGAGAGTGCGCCGGGAATTATTTTATTTACGGAGCGGTGGAGCTGGATTTTGATATTTTGGATGCAGAGCAGTCCTTTTCAGCAGAAAAATGGGACGAGATTCATGATCATATGAAAACATATTTTCCGGAAAGTCAGATTCTGGGCTGGGGGATTGGAATTCGTATGGAAACGCATTCCATAAAAAAGAGGATTGGAGATATCCATAAAAAGCATTTTCCAAAAGAGCATCAAATCTGCTACGTTTCCGATCAGAGCGAGGAAACGAAAGCCTTGTATGCTTTTGACGGTCTGGTGCTAAAGAAAAAACAGGGCTATATGGTCTATTATGGGAAAAATCCACAGATGCAGGACTATATGCTTCGGGGGAAGCAGCGGGCCAGCCTGGATGCAAATTATGCAGATACGGTGATGACCAATGTGAGAGCCATTATTAAAAAGAACGAGGAAAAACGACAGGGAAGAAAAACGGTAACAGCGGCGGCAGCGGTTTTTTTCGTGCTGCTTTTCGTGGCGGGAGGTTTTATTCTCCTGCAAAGCAACAGAAAATTGGAAAAGCTGGAGGAAACCCTGGCGGTCGTATCGGAACCGAAAATCCAGGCAAAGGATGAGGAGTCTGCAGAGGATCAGGGGAAGACGGAGAACGAAAAGGAAGGTGAGAACGACGATAGTGAGAAAATAGAAAAAGAAACGCAACAGGAGAAGACGGAGGCCACAGGGCAGAAGGAAGAATCTGCGGAGAAGCCAGAGAAGCAGGAGGATGAGAAAGCTGTGAAAAAGCCGGAGGGGCAGGAGCCGGCAGAAGAACCTGGGGAACAGGCAGACGAGGAGCCGGCAGACGAGAAGCCGGTAAAAGAGACAAAGAAAAATAAAGGACAGGCTGCGGAAAAGAAGGAAACGGAAAAGAACTCAA
>JAFVAA010000063.1 GCA_017476305.1 Lachnospiraceae bacterium | reverse complement strand
GGAGAGAGGGTATCTGTGGGTGAGGTATTATGAGGAAAATGGTGCAGGGGAGCAGGAATTCTCGGGATATGAAGGACCAGTACCCTGTCGTCCGAATCTGGAGGATGTCTTTTTAGTGGTCTATGGAAGAGAGGAAACCTGATGTTCTTGCTTTTTCATAATGGAGGACAGGGAAAGGAAACAGGAAAAAAGAGAAGGAAAAGAGGAGAATGCGGTATGAGGATAATCGGAAAGGAATGCAGAAAAATTTTTGATCTGCGATGTGTTTTGATTCTTTGTGTACTGACGGTTTTACTTTATGCAGGGGGAAAGGGCTCCATGATGCAGGTGATGTGTCATCCGGCGGGAGGACAGTGTACGAATTCACCTTATGATATTCCCTTTGTGGCAAAGTTAGTGAAGCAGCTTGGGTCCACGGTGAAACTTAGGGAATGGGAAAAGTTAGAGAGGGTACAAGAGGAGTTAGAGGCAAAAAAGGAGGCGAGCTTTGAGGAGGAAATCGGGAAAAGCTCTGTGCTAAAGGCTGCGGAAATTAAAGATTATGAAACATTTAAAGAAGAAGAGAAAAGGTTAGACGAGCTGGAGGCGAAAGGGGAGCGGGAGCTAAAAGAGAAAGAAAAAAAGATATCCGAGGAGATAGATAAAATTCATGGGTATGTTACATTTGAGAAGGATGAGAAGCTGTGCTTTGAGGCTCAGGCGGTGGAAGGAATCACGGAAAAGAAGGGCTTTCTGTTTGGGGTGCCAAAAGAAACAGCAAAGCAGTGGGCAGAGGAATCTGGAGGTACAGCGCTTTATCAAAGGGCATATTATAAACGGCTTTTGAAGAAAGAGGCTTCTTTGCTTCCGGAGGGGGTATTTTTCATTTTGCAAAGTGATATGCAGACGATGGCAAGGCATCTTTTGATTTGCTTTTTTATTTTGCTCATACCATACCAGGTGCGGGAACGGTTACGGGGAGTCGTGCCTCTGTTTGTAACGACACAAACAGGGAGAAAAATTTTTGGAATCCAGCTTCTTTCCAGTGTCCTTTCCTGCCTGTGCGTAGGGGTGCTTCAGCTGTTTCTGTATGCGGGAATTTTTATCTGGAAGGGACTGGGTGTCTTTTTCACATGTCCGGCTTGGTCCTATGATTCAAATAACTATTGGTCGGACGGATTTTCCTTTGGTGTCTATATGGCAGTATATTCTCTTTTGGTTCTTCTTGCTGCAGTGGCGGTGGTGGTTCTTATCTATCAGATTGGGAGGATGTCTGTGAACTACATCATAGGGATTGCCATATCGATTCCTGTCGGGTTTCTTATCTGGAATATTCATTCCCGGTGGTTTTCGGCGCTCTTTTTCTTCTGGACGGATGTGAAGCTGCCTTTTTGGGAGCTTGTGGCGGTGTCCAGTTCTGTGGTGCTGATGGGGATTTTGGCATATTTCAGGGTAAGGCGGGACAGACGGAGGGAAATTTTGTCATAAAAGACAGGAAATTGCGTGAGAAGGGGACGAGTTTTGGAAGGGAGAATTTATATGCGAATCGGAAAGCTGGAACTTGGGAAGCTGATCAAAAATCCTGGAATCTGGTTTCTCTTTGTTTCTTTTTTAATACTGAATGTGCTTTTTATCTCCGGGGAACTGGGAGGTAAGGAGGGGAAAAAAGAAATCCGTGAAATGTACCAGGCAGTACGAAACGGAGAAGGGGAGCTTCGGGAGGAGTATGAGGAATATAAGGATTCCGTGGATGGCTTATATGACCATTTGGAGATGATGGAAATTCTAAAGAAAAAAGAAGAGATGGCTGGTTACCATCCGACGGGGAAATATCAGAATTTTATCGAAAATAATTATAAAAAACTGCAGGAGCGGGTAGAGGAGATAAAGGAAAAAGGCGAGGATACAGGAGACTTTTATCCCGGAAGGATTTTCAAATTTCACAGTCTTTTTTATGGGGATGTAAAGAGAACCCTGCTGCTTGAAATGTTTGTGCTCATGATGCTTAGTATTCTGTATCTGATGGACTATGAACGGATTCAAAAGACGAGAGATATCGTGATTCCTACACAGACCGGGAAAGGTGTGATGAAAATCAAGGCTGTGGTGGGACTGTGTTATGGATTTTTCTTAAGTATGCTTCTATTTCTCGGAACGGTACTGTATTTTCTTTATCAGGTTCCCTTTCGAGGGCTGTGGAATGTGCCGGTTTCGTCAAAGGTCATGGCAGAGCCCAGGATACAGATGCTCTATCCGTTTATTACATTTTTCCGGTGTACGATGATGCAGTATTTCTTTTTGAGCATGCTTGTCACATTTTTGCTGGTATGCATTGTGGCAGGTCTGGCTGTGGGATTCCAACTGCTGATCCAGAACAGCTATCTTACTTTTCTGGCAGAGGGGCTGCTTTTTTGGGGATTGGAGATATTTGCCTGGTTTCATACGGAAAGCTTTTTGGATGTGGTTTTATCGGTATGCAATTTTACGACGCTTTGGATCACAAGTGGAGCCTGGTTTATGGAGAATGATTTTTCGTTGTCCTTTGCTGGAAATGAGTTCTGGTGCGTGGGTTGTCAGGGAGCTTTGGCAGTGGGAGTAGTGCTTTTTGGGAGATGGAGATATCGGAGGGGAGAGGTGTGATTTCGTGAAATTCCTCTTGACATAGAAAGAAAAATTTTGTATAAAATAGTTAGTGAGCATTTGCTCCGTTATGAAAGTGGTTATTTGAAAGCGACTGCTTTCGTAAAAAGCAGTGGACCCTACTGGGAGTGGGAGTGGTGATGGAAAAGGGCTGCATTTATGTAGCCCTTTTTTTCTTTATAGGAAACTTCGTTTCCTATAAAGAAAAAATAGTATGTGCACAGCTGCATAATGATATTAGTTGCTACGCAACATGCAGCTGGCACACAAAGTGATGCAAGCCCCTCATGAGTGAGGGGATGGG
>JAFVAA010000710.1 GCA_017476305.1 Lachnospiraceae bacterium | reverse complement strand
TTTTAGCAATCATCATCCCCCCTGCCAGAGAGGACAGGAAAATATTGCGGGTGATTTTAATTGCAGTATTCGTTCGCGTGCTTCTGAATGTGACACCAGTGCTTGACAGGATTTCTTCGGGCTTTGCCATCATTTTGTGTTCGGTGATCGCAGCGGGGGGATGTGCATGGGTTGATACGAAAAAGCGGAGAGAAAAGGCCGAAGGAATGAAGAACGGACAGAAGTGATTTTTTTGATTTACGGAAAGGAGAAGGGCTGATATGAATTATGCTGTTTTTTTTCGTTATCTGCTTGTAATGGCAGGGATGACCTATGCAGTCCGGATGATTCCCTTTGTGGTATTTAAGTGAAAGGTAAAAAATGAATTTTTCCAGACATTTCTAAACTATATTCCCTATGCTGTTTTGGGCGCAATGACTTTTCCGGCGGTTTTTTCTTCGACGGGAGATTTGTGGTCAGGAATTGCAGGAACTGTCATAGGAGGATTTTTTGCTTATCAGAAAAAGGGACTTCTTTTTGTCGCAATTGCCGCGAGTGCAGCTGCTCTTTTGGTAAAATTGCTGTCAGGTGCTTTCCTGTTCTAAATGATGAAAAAGAAACATAGGATACTATGGACGGCAACCGGAAAGGTGGAAAAAACAGGATGTGCCGGGAGGTTGCAAAATGTGATATAGTATAGTAAAATACAACCGATACAAAAAGTATAAGACCGGAGGCGGACGTATGCAGGTAAAGCATAGATATATATGGATATTTGGCGGACTCAGCGTACTCTATCTTTTATTGATGATCGTGGTGGGGAAATTTGACCTTCAGACATCAGATCCAGAGGAGCAGGAGGAGGTATATACGATAGCAAGGGAGAAGGAAGATTCAGATTTGTCGTATCAGATTTCCGAAAGAGAAGGGGAAAATGGGACAGTACATACCGAGTCGGGTGGAAGTAGTCTTTATGAGGGCAATCATACCACGGAACCGGGGAAAACCATGGAACCGGAAAGTACTATGGTTCCGGAAAGTGCCGTGAATCCGGAGATTGTCATGAATCCGGAGGGTACCATGGAACTGGAGAGCACCATGGATCCGGAGAGTACTATGAACCCCGAGAAAACTTTGAACCCGGAAAGTACTTCAGCTCCAGCTGCTGCCGAAAGCGCAGAGAGTACTTTGGATTCAAAGACTGCTTCTGCGCCGCAGAAAGAGACAGCGAAACCGAAGGCTGCGAAAAAGCCTTTATTTTATGGTTATAAAAATATTTCGAAGGAAAGACAAAGGGTTGTGAAGCTGGCGAAAAAATATGTCGGAAAGATCAGTTATTACTGGGGTGGAAAACCATCCGGTAAGGAAATCCAGGGAAAAACGGATCCTCATAAACTGGATTGCTCCGGTTTTATCCAGTTTATCTACTCGAAGGTAAAGGGAAAGAGGGTAGCTTCTGTAGGAGCTACTATTACGATCTCCACCCTGGAAAAAATCAGGAGGGAGGCTTTAAAGCCGGGAGATATCGGCTTAAAACGCGGAACAGGCTCCCTTTATTTTGATGCCGATGGAAAAGCATATCCGGAGCCGGGACTTGCAGAGGTCTCGAATCAGCGTCGTGTGAAGAATGCCAGGAAGAGGATTGCTGTTTTAGAAGATAAAATCCTGACAGTGAATGCTGCACTGGAAGAAAAGCAGGAGAAGATAAGGGAGTGGAAAGAAAGGAAGCTGTCGATTTTAAAAAGGGCACGGAAA
>JAFVAA010000062.1 GCA_017476305.1 Lachnospiraceae bacterium | reverse complement strand
TTTTCCAGATTTATTGTGTCCATTCTATATTTCCATCTGTATGGAACAGGTTCTGCATTCACTTCGTTAAAATACCTGTATAACCGTTCCGCCAATTCCTCTTTGGAGTTAACTCGTATCCCACTAAGCATCTGTCGTGTCATCTTGCTGAAAAAACCTTCAACAAGATTGAGCCATGAGCCATGTGTTGGTGTAAAAACAAATTCAAAACGGTCCGGTGTTTCATTTAAATATCTCTGTGTTTCCTGTGATGTGTGTGCGGAATGGTTGTCCAATATTAATCTTATCCTGTCTCCTGCAGGATATAAGGAATCCAATTTTTTCAAAAATGAAACAAAATCTGCACTTTTATGCGATTCACTCACCACAGGGATGCACCTTCCTGTCTGCAGGTCAATCCCTGCCAAAAGCGAAAGCGTTCCCAAACGAACATATTCATAGTCTCTCTGTACCGTACTGGTCTTGTCCGTGCCGGGTACCGGCGGTCTGTCATCTGCCACAGTGGCAAGTGCCTGTATCCCCGGCTTTTCGTCATACGAAATAACATGAAGCCCCTGCTTTTCTAATTCATCCTCCTTCAAATTTCCTTCTTCATCAAAAAATAATTCCAGCTGCTTATATACTACAAGAACATCATGCATTTTTTTATCAAAGTCAGGATCCTTTTTTTCACAGTAATATCTGATCTTATGGGGTTTTATGTTTGCATTTTCCAAAATACTCCTGATAGTAGATGTTGAAACATTTTGGAGTCGCGGATACCCTTTTTTCACTGCATTCTTTCTAATATGATCCCTGAGTAATCGCGGAAACCAAAGTTCAGATGAATATCCTGATTCCGTAGGTTTTTCACATGCGGTGCTTATGATCCATGCCTTCGCATCATCGGAAATTTCAGGTTTTCGACCCCTCCCCTTTTTATCAGAAAAGACCGTTTCCAAACCACCTTCTTCATATTTTCTAAGACATGACAGTACTGCTGTTTCAGAAATATCAAGTTTATCCATAACAGTTTTAATGGAATTTCCCTCATGCTTCAAAAGAAGTATCCTGGCTCTTTTATATGTTCTGGCATCAATGGTTTCTTTTTTTACAATGCTCCTCAGTTCTTTAAGTTCATTTTCAGCAATTGGAAAACAGGGTGCTTTCTTTGGCATAATTCACTCTCCTAAAAATAATATATCGTTAAGTAAATTATAGCATTTTCCAAAGAAAAAATACACCACTTTTATTTAAAAACTCTTGTACTAGTGCAGCGTCTCAATCATTTTTAAATTTATCCATCTGACGCTAACTCGCATGAGCAGGCTCGTTATGTCATCTGGATTATTTAAAATATGATTGAGATGCAACACTAGGAGGATGCTTTCTGCTTTTTATATATGTACAAAAGCCCCTTTAATGTCAGATCTGCATCATAAAGTTCAATTTCTTTAGTATAGTCTGCAATAATCCTTCCCAGTCCTCCGGTTGCCACCACCTTTGCATCTAAGCACCCGGACTCCTCCTTGATTTTACGGATGATATATTCGGACTGCCCGATGGTTCCATAAAAAAGCCCTGCCTGCATGGAGGAATTCGTCTCCTTTGCCACTACAACTCCCGGATTCTTGATCTCAATTTCCGGCAGATTGGAGGTATCATTCCAGAGCGCATTTGCCGAAATCCGGATGCCAGGACTAATGACCCCTCCTTGAAAGGTACCATCCTCCATCACCAGGTCATAGGTCGTTGCTGTTCCATAATCGACAACAACAATCGGACCTCCATACTGCTCATAGGCACTCACTGCATCCACAATCCGGTCAGGCCCGATTTCCTTCGGATTGATCGTATTGATCCGGATTCCCGTCTTAGTTCCTGCCCCA
>JAFVAA010000709.1 GCA_017476305.1 Lachnospiraceae bacterium | reverse complement strand
GTAGACGAAAATATAGTTCTTCCCCATCTGTTAGACGGCAGGGATATGGATTACGAAAGGCTTGACAGTATAGTGGATTACCTTGGACTTACCGACAGAAGAAGGAATCTTCCAAGCCAGTTATCCGGCGGACAGCAGCAGAGGGTTTCTATCGGTAGAGCCATATATACTCACCCTGCTATTTTATTAGCCGATGAACCCACAGGCAATTTGGACAGAAAGAATGGAGAGGATATCATCAGGTTTTTGAAGGATTCAAACCGCAGATATAAGCAGACTCTGATCCTGATTACGCATGATGAAAGTATTGCATTGCAGGCAGACAGGATGCTCTACATCGAAGACGGGCGAATCGTGCGTGACGAGAGGATACATGGTGGAGTACAAGGAGCAGTACAAGGAGCAGATGAAATGTCTGTAGATAGGATCTTAGAAGTTAAAAAAGATATAAAAGATAAGACATCATTACATAATAATGGTGATAATGCTGATGTATATGGAGGTGGCACGGATGAAGAATAAGAAGATCGTATTCCATGTCACCAGACAGTATATGAAGCAGAATAAAAAGCGAACAATAACAACTGCCATAGGAATTATGTTCATGGTGATGATGATGACCTGTGTGTTTGTGGGGAAGGATACCGCCATAAGCTATCTGACGCAGGTGGCAGAGTCCAAAAGCGGAAGCTGGCACATGGCAGTGTATGGGCTTAACAAAGAGCAGTATGACAAGATAAGTGCCCTTGATTTTGTGGATGAGGCGGCACTTTCTTGTGATTTTGGGTTTACGGAATTTTCAGAAGAAGTAAAAAATGTAGAAAATAAAGAGAAAACAGAAATAAAAGGTGATGATAGTAACGGGAGTACTGTAGGGATAGAGGGTAATGAATTATCTGCAGATAAAAAAGAATATGAGAAATTATCTAAAGATAAGAATAAGTCCGGAAATTTATCTGTAGATAAAAATGAAAAAGAACCGTCAGGTGGAGCCAAGCCCTATCTGGAAATCAAGGGTTATTCATCAGACTGCTTCGACTGGATGAATATAAGGATTTCTGAGGGCAGATATCCGGAAAAGGAAAATGAAATAATAGTCAGCAGGAATGCGGTCGATGATGGAATAGGACTTAAGCTTGGATACACCATTCATACAGACATGTTCTACAGAAAAATTAAGGGTATTAATCCCGAGGCAGAGCAGACTTACTTTCCGTATCAGGGAATTATATTAAAATACGGTGAGGTTATTGATATTCCCCAGGACTTTCCATATTTTGGAGAAAATGATTCCTTTGAGGAGCTGCATACTTATACCGGAAGAGAAGAAGAATATGTGATAGTCGGATTCATGGAGGCACCATATTATGAAACGGAAACCGGGTCATTCTATGGAGCACTGACATGGATTCCCAATGATGCCTCTATCTTTGCAGATGTCAAAAATGATTATAATCTGTATAGCGAAGAGAAGGAAATGACTGATGAGCAGATCAACCTCTACCTAAAGTTTGATCTCAAGAAGTATGACAACACCAAGTTTACAGACATAGAAGAGATAATGGAAGCGGATCCATACTCGTATGACCCTAATATACTTGATACTAATGATCTGGTATTGGCATTCTCGGGAGATTCATCGGAGTCTGCAACGGATATGATCTCACTTTGGCTGGTGACGTTTTTTGTGATATTTATACTTTTGGTATCAGTTATACTTATTTACAATGTCT
>JAFVAA010000708.1 GCA_017476305.1 Lachnospiraceae bacterium | reverse complement strand
GACGAAGGATTATGGGGGCACTGATTGAACTCCGCAAGAGAGAATACCCTCCACTTGCCGCCAAGACTGCCTAAATATTTGTTTTCGTGTTATCGTGAAGTTACCAAGAATCCCTTGGTTTTATTTTGTTGCCAATGTACAAAGAAACTTGTTTATTTTTATTGTATTTCTGAGGAAATATCATATCATGCCTATCCGTGCAAAAAGACAGAAAATGATTTACGGGATTCCATGCGATGGGCATTATTTATCCTTGATAAAATAATCGAAGAGAAAATGCCGCAGCATCTGGAGCTGCAGAAGGATTTCGGTGCTTGGAAACAGGTTTTTGATTGATGTGAGTCTGTTTTGAGGGTAAATGGTTTGAACGGTAAAATGATTATGCACGATAGATGGATGCAGGAATAGATGGTAAGCATAAGAAGTTAACAGTCAAATGGATGGTATTATGGAAAGGCTGTTTCATGGCAGACCTTTCCATAAATATGAATTACATGCTGTTTTTGTCCATAATTTTAATAAGTTCTCGTGGAGTTACAATAAAGGGATCTGTGGGAAAATGTTTAATATTTCCGGTAACCAGATAGGTCTCATCACTGCGCTTTTCAAGAGCGACTTCATAGAATGGTATATCTTTTTTGTCTGGAAGAATGATTTCCGAAGGAGAAGGTTCAATGAGTATACCGTATTTTTCTATGGCCGCCATTAAGTATTCTGTTGTTTCCACAGAGAAACCAAATTTCTTACGAGAAAGGACTTCTCTGTATTCTTTTCTGATTATATTACTGTAAACAGGAATGATTTCACCGTTTATTACTTTGCGTAAAATTTGGACAGTAGCAGTATCCTCTTTGCTGGAGAGTAGTGCCGAAATGAGTACATTTGTATCAATGACAGCATAGTAAATCATGTTTTCACCTCCATACGGGCGAGACTGATTTCTTTATTTATGTCATCTAAACTCATATCCTGGATACCATTATCTTTAGCCTGTGCGCGTAAAGACATGAATGCCTGCATGGCTCCTTCCCTGGTGATATCAGATTCCGGAGATGAAATTTCAAAAGGAATTTTGCGCTGTCTGACAACAGCTTTTGCAAATATATTAATAGCGGTAGAAGTATTCATGCCAAATTCTTGGCATAATCTGTCAAATTGCTTTTTTAATGTTTCGTCCATTCGAACACTGAAAGTAGTCTGTGACATAAAGCTTCCTCCCTTGCTTTTTTTAATAATATATTCGATTTGATGCAGGAAGTCAACTGTTTTCTTTGCATGGACATATCCTGTACTTCCAGA
This sequence comes from Lachnospiraceae bacterium, assembly GCA_017476305.1. Lineage (GTDB taxonomy): Bacteria > Bacillota > Clostridia > Lachnospirales > Lachnospiraceae > Butyribacter. The sequence goes on along the minus strand of JAFVAA010000708.1, from coordinate 1,815 downwards.
TTTGTATAATGTAGTTAGTTTCAAAGATATCATGTATTTTGAAAAAATTGCAGAATGAAACGAAGAGTGCAGATATGGGAAAAGGGTTAAAAAGATTTTGAAGATATACAAAAACTGAATGCGAGGTACGCTGCTGCCAGAACAGAGAAACGATGGATTGGTAATATACGTTTCGTTTCTGGTTTGGGTGATATATCATTTCTTTGCAAATGCAGTGAAAGGAAAACGTTTATTTACGCGGATGGTTTCCTTTGAATTATTAGAAATGACATGGAGGTGGAACGTATGAGAAAGGATATCACGGCAGATACATATCTTGCATATAAGCTTGTCTGTATTAGGGAACCTTTTGAGGAATGGAGTTATGGTAGATGGGAAAAGGTAAGAGGGGAATATTTCTTGCAGTTTCTTCTGGAGAAAGATACTACGGAAGAAATCTTTAAAGAAATTCCTGTATGTATTGATTATATGTGTGATAATTCAGATGGAGTGTTGTCGGGAAATGGTATTGAACCTGGTAATGGATTTATATTTGAATCTATGGAGTTGTATAGTGGTTTTGGGTATGATAATAGGGGATGTCATATTCATTGGAGGGGAGCTTCTTCTCAGAAAAAATACAGAAAGAATGGAGTATTGGTATGGGGTGAATTAAAGCCATCGGAGGTGTCAGCTTTTTATAGGGATTATGATTGGAATCTGGTCATTGTATTGAGGTCATGGTTTGCGGAACATTGTACAGGTGGTCAGATGGCAGCCGGAGATACAAAAGAACGATTTCAGAGGAGCGGTTCTTGCATTTTTAATAATGTAAAGATAGAAAAACATGTTCTTGAAAGTGGTTCAGGAGAGAGTAAAGGAAGAAAATATCCGAAGAAGTCCAAAGAAAAAGGAAAGAAACGGTAAAGCCAAATAAATATAGCGGGAAGAAAAGGAGAATGATTTTATGAATATGAATGCAATGATTCAGATTACGGATATTGATTATGAGGAGACTTTTCGGAATTTATACCCATATCTGCTAAAGCAGGTGGGAAAGCAGGAGAAGCTGGAGATTTTATACCGGCTCCTGGATAAAATGGGGGAGGATGCGCTGATACTGGTTTCAGGATTTTTAGAGGGATTTTCCGTAAAGGAGAAGAACCGGCTGTTTGCAGTAGCAGTGAATAGTAATTCCGATGAGCTGGCAAAGCAGATTGACAAATATCTGCAGAAACATGAGCTGGGACAGGCATTTGAACTGGAGGGGATTTCCGTACGGCGCAAGGGGGATGGCCTGGTGCTGTTTCTGGAGAATATCGGAGCAGATGTGAAAGAGCTCATGAAAAATGATAAGGTGAAGGAAAAGATAGCAGAAAGCAGCACAAAGAAACTTGGCGGTGTTTTTGGTGAAATGGCCGGAAAGGCTGTCATGGCAGGGATGAATGCAGGCATTGTACAAAGGAGACTGGAGAAAAAGGCTTTTGAACTGTTAGGGAAAGAACAGAATAAACAGAAGATTGTAGACATGATACAGCATGTCATGGATAAGAAGGGAATTGCTCTGACACTGTCGGAGGTGCATCTGGAACTGCAGAAGGATTCCGGGGATGATTCGGAAATTTCGGAGGATGTATCTGCGGATATGACAGAGTTTATGCAGGGCGGTGATGATGCAGAGGAATTTTCGGAGCTGGAGCCTGCGGAGACGGAGATTTCGGAGGAGATGGTAGAGTTTCTGCAGGCAGAGCAGCCTGTATCTGTCCCTGACGGCTGCCGCTGCTGCACCTTTTTATGTCAGTGTAGTCACATCGGCTGCCCCGATCAGGCTGTCCG
>JAFVAA010000707.1 GCA_017476305.1 Lachnospiraceae bacterium | reverse complement strand
TTGCAGAATGAGAAATCTCTTGTACCAGGGACCTGATGGCTGGGGGAAGAGTATGTGGATTAAAAATGTGAGAATATTGACAGAAGAAGGCATATTTTTACCGGGGGAAATCCAGACAGAGGGGGAACGGATAAAAAAAGTACATTTCACCGGGAAACAGGAAAAGCCGGAAGGAGAACCTGTCATGGATGGAAACGGGGGGATTCTTTTTCCGGGGATGATAGATATGCATTTTCACGGGGCGGCTGGATATGATTTTTGTGACGGTACGATGGAGGCATTGGGGATGCTTGCGAAGTTTGAGGCATCCATAGGTGTGACAGCAATCTGTCCTGCTGCGATGACATTACCGAAAAAAAGAACCCTGGAGATTCTTCAAAATGCGAAGGATTTTAAGAAACACCAGATAGAAAGACCGGATATTTCTCAGGCAGATTTCGTAGGAATCCATATGGAAGGACCATTTATCAGTCCAAAAAAGAAAGGGGCACAGGATGAAAATTTCATCCTGCCCTGCTCTTCTGACGACTTTTTTTCTTTTCAGGAAGCATCCGGTGGTCTGGTCAGGGTGATTGCATTTGCACCAGAGGAGGTAAAAGGAGAAAGTGCCAGAGAGTTTATCAGACAGGTAGGGAGTCAGGCTGTCGTAGCACTGGCACATACGGATGCTTCCTATGATATCGCAAAGGAGACCTTTGAAATGGGTGCATCCCATGCTGTGCATCTGTTCAATGCAATGCCGGAACTTTACCATAGGGAACCGGGAGCAGCAGGGGCGGCTCTGGACTCCTGTGAAGTGACAGTGGAACTTATCTGTGACGGGGTACACATTCATCCGGCAGTCATTCGGCTGGTTCTTGCTCTAAAGAAAAGAAAGGTCATTTTGGTCAGCGACAGTATGCGTGCTACCGGTCTGACCGATGGGAGATATACGCTCGGTGGGCAGGATGTAGAGGTGACAGGAAACAGGGCTGTTTTGGTGTCAGATGGTTCTTTGGCAGGATCGGTGACTACGCTGCCGGATTGTGTGCGATATGCAGTAAAGGAGGCAGGAATTCCACTGGCAGATGCGCTTCACGCAGCCACGTTTGCTCCGGCAGAAAGATTAGGAATCGAAAAGGACTACGGTTCGATACGGGAGGGAAAATTCGCTGATTTGGTGCTATGGGACGATGATTTGAGGTTAAAAATGGTCATTCATCACGGGAACATCTGAACAGAAGTTTGTGAAGGCAGATAAACAGATGGCTTTGCATGAGATTTATTGTGGTTTTGCACCTGAAATGCACCTTTTTTAAGAGAAGTAATGAGAGATTATAAGATGGAAAAGGCAGGATATAGTAAGTGGGGAAGGTAAAATGATTTCCCTCTATGTATAAAAAAGGAATTGCAGGAGAGATGGCTGTGGATTATAATATAGGAAGATAGTTATAAGGCTGGCGAAAGTAGTTTATACTATAGGAAGGAGTTAGTATGAGTACATTTGAAACAACTGTGACTATGTTAAATGACCTTAACGATGAAGAATTGTTATCAATCCAGTGGATTATTTTGAATATGAAAAAAAAGCAGGGACTTTTTCAACCAAAATCAAAAGAAGAAATTTTAGATCGCTTAGATGAATCAAAAAAGCAGGCAGATGCCGGATTAGGGAAAAATGTGGATATCTATATTGATGAATTGAGGGATAGATATGGACTTTGATGTATTTATCACACCAAATGCTCAAGAGGAATTTGATTTCCCAATTATGTGAAGCAAAAGGAGAAATATTCGTTATTAGTTGGCATTAGAAAGCAGGTGAATGTATGGAGATGGCAGTAAAAGGGAAAAAGCAGTTAGCTATTGAATTGCTGGATTCTTTGAATGAGGATAATCTGAATATGGCAATCAGTTATATCCGATTTCTGGGAGAGTCAGAAAAAAAATTAAGAAAAGAAGAGGATTGTAAGAAATTAAAGCAGCTTCAGGATATGTTTGCAGATGATAAAGGGGGCTATGATTCTGAAGATGATATGATTCGTGATCTTGCTGGTTTTAGAAAGGAACGAATGAGTATATGATATTTCCTCAGAAATACAATAAAAATAAACAAGTTTCTGTGTACATTGGCAACAAAATAAAACCAAGGGATTCTTGGTAACTTCACGATAACACGAAAACAAATATTTAGGCAGTCTTGGCGGCAAGTGGAGGGTATTCTCTCTTGCGGAGTTCAATCAGTGCCCCCATAATCCTTCGTC
>JAFVAA010000706.1 GCA_017476305.1 Lachnospiraceae bacterium | reverse complement strand
CTGCCCCTCCGCACAGGAGATTTTGCCTAACCGATATGCATTTTCCGGATCTCCTGTCGCTGCTGCCTGCATCTGCTTTCCAAAGGCCGTGCCATCTTCCACGATTCCATCTCCGCCTGCCTCGAGGTTTGCCGCCAGAAGCAGGGGGATTTTGGAATGTTCCTGTAAAAAGGAGTGTGCCGCATACAGCTCCTCTGTCTTTCCGGTACGGAACATCACCCCGCCCGGATGATGGGACAGAAGAGCATGCTCCAGATAGCCCGGATCCGGTGAATAGCCGATAGGGAAAAATAACTGCTCTAACTTTTCCTCATCAGAAAGACTGTTCTTTGTATCTTCCACCCATTTTATCTCCGCATCCGTCAGATAAAACGGTCCCGCTTTCAAATCTACCATTCTTTAGTTCCCCCTCTCTACTGCAGGTGTCTTTCGAAACCTGGCAAAGAATTTCGCAAGCTTATCGGTCTGTGCTGAAAAAGCATAGAAGCCAAGGACGAATACGCCCATGATGATCTGCTGCCAGCCACCGGCTCCCAGATTCAGGCAGTTCAGTCCGTAATTCATGATCTCCATACCGATCGCTGCAATCGCAATCCCTATCACATCATTGCTCGCCAGCCCGATAAATGTTCCCATAAATACCGGTACGATATAAGAGAACATGATACTGGAGGTCGCAAGTCCTGACTGTGGTCCCACTTCATTCTGTGATACGTATACGATGGCTGCAAATCCGATGATCAGTCCGGTGAACAAATAAGAAATCAATACATTCCGGTTCTCCCTGATACCTATATTTACGCCTGCTCTCTGATTATTGGAAAGGATCTTTCCTTTCCGTCCCTCCACGGTATGATTCGTATACACCACGAATACCAGTATGGCTAAGAGCGCCGGAATCAGAGCTCCCGGCATCCTGCCAAAGATGGACAGCTTCGAGTTCGAATAAAAAGTACGGATGCCCTGACCACCAAATACCAGATAGGTGATCGACTCATATAAAAGCGTAGTGCCGATCGTGCATATAATAATCGGCAGTCTGCCAAACATATACACCAGTGCCGTAAACAGGCTCAGTACGATTCCCATTACTAATGCCGCAATCAGGGCAGCATAAGGACTTCCTGTGTTGGCTCCGATATTTCCTGCCACGATGGCAGCCAGTACCATGGAAGCACCGCCTGAAAAATCAAACCTTCCATTCTTTAGCTGCAGCCAGATTGCCAGTGCCACACAGATGGTCATGCAGGAGTTGACCAATACCTGGACCACCATATCCTGAGTCAAAAAGATCAGATGTCCGTTCACATAGGTCTTTGGATTTGCCGCAGTGATAATGAGCATCACCAAAAACATCAGGACCGGAAAAATGAGTGTCAGAATACACTTTGTCAGTAATGAAGTTTTCTTTTCCATAAGCGCTCCTTCCCGTTCGATAAATCCCAATTATGATTTTTAAACTTTTTTCTCTTCAGCCTCCCGATCGTCCTACCCGGTCACACATGCCTGACAGAACCCGTCAGGCCGTGTGCCGGTCAGAACAGGAGGATTTCCTGATCTCTGCTTTCCTTTTACTTTACGTCTTCAATCGTCAGCTTGGATAACAGCCCCTTTAAATCACTATAGGTCGCATTTTCATTTGCATAAGCAGTCATATTTAGGACATCTTTTCCGGTGAACATCGCATTTTCTGCCTTGCCGGTGTAGTAAGTCGTCTTTTTAAAGATTTCCATATCCTCATCACTGTTGACTAAGAACTGTGAGGAGCTGACACGCTCTGCATCCTCCGGCATATCAGAAAACTCTTTTCCATTGATCTTATTTAAAATCAGTACCAGAGGATAGGTGATGGACTCTACGGCAGTCACCATGCACTGCTGATAGGTCTGCTTTCCATTGGAACCAAAGTTCTCATCCTCACCGCCTTCGAACCCTGTCGTAAAGAGCTTTAACTTACTGTCTACCCCTGCGGATACCATCGTCGGATATACAAATGCAGTACCTGCGGCAAAGCTGATGATCGCCTGAGAATCTGCATGCTTTGAAAAATAGGTGGAATCCACCGGTGAGAACTGGAGCACATCCGTCTGCTCATCCAAAGGATCGACTGTAATCTTCACATCCGCATCTTTATTATAAGCCTCTACCTCCTGCACGAACTGGTCAGCACCTGTTTTCTGGGATGGAAATGCATATTCCGGGAAAATCGCCATCGATACATGGGTAAGTGGTGCATCCGCATTCCTTTCATTGTATTCCTTCAGGCTTTCAAGCATCGTTTTTCCAATCGTCACATCATCCGGATTCTGCCCATCTGTCGCTGTTCCTACGAAATAATCACTCTTGAATACCTTGTCATAGTTCTGCGTATAAGAAGTATCATAATCACAGATATAGCCTCCGAGATATACTCCTGCTGCCTCGCACTCCTCTAAGATAGAATTGGTTCCTAAGTCCATCGTACAGATCACTCCGTCCACTCCGGATGAAATCAGCTCCTGTACCTTCTGCACATTGGTCGCCTCATCCGTCTG
>JAFVAA010000705.1 GCA_017476305.1 Lachnospiraceae bacterium | reverse complement strand
CATATAATCAGGAGGCTACCGGCAGCGGTTCGGGACTTATCGTAGCGCAGAACAGTAAGTCTCTTTATATAGCGACAAACAACCATGTGGTGGAAGATGCTACGAAGGTGACGGTGAAGTTCAACGATGAGAGTACTTATGAGGCAGCGGTGAAGGGAACGGATTCGGATTCCGACCTCGCAGTGGTCAGCATCCCGATGAAGGAGCTCTCTGGCGATACGCTTAAAAATATCAAGGTGGCTACTCTGGGGGATTCTGATCAGGTAAAGGTAGGAAATCAGGCGATTGCGATAGGAAATGCACTTGGCTATGGAACCTCCGTTACAGTGGGCTACATCAGCGCAAAGGATCGTGAAATCAATGCAGAAGATTCTACGATGAAGGTGCTGCAGACGGATGCAGCCATCAATCCGGGAAACAGTGGTGGTGCTCTCGTGGATGCGAATGGTGCAGTGATCGGAATCAACTCTGCGAAGCTTGCAGATACACAGGTGGAAGGAATGGGGTTTGCAATTCCGGTATCTACGGCCATTCCGATTATCAATGAGATCATGGAGGCAGAAAACATTTCTGAAGAAGAGCAGGGGTATTTAGGAATCAAAGGAACCGATGTCGAGGAGGAATACGCAGAATATTACAATATTCCTAAGGGGATTTATGTAAAAGAAGTGATGGAGGATTCGCCTGCAGCGAAAGCAGGTCTGAAGACGGGGGATATCATTGTGGAGTTTGACGGAAGAGAAGTGACCACGATGACGGGACTTCAGGAAAGACTGGAGAAGACAAAAGCAGGCAGTACGATCAAGTTAGTGGTGAAACGTTCGGATGATGGGGAATATAAGGAAAGGGCTTTGAATGTGACACTGGGAAGCAAGGCAGATGCAGGCTCCGCAGAGAATGAAGCGCAGGATTTCGGCGAAAATGAGAACGGAAGATCTGAGGAAAGAAATGGGGGGAATCGTATGCCGAATGGAAATTCCGGACAGAACGGAGAAGCAGATGACAATGGGCAGAATGGTCGTTCCTTCTGGGGTGGATTTGGAAATTTTTATGGGAATTAATCTTTACTTTTTGAAAATCCTATGATATAGTATATAAGTCGTCAGATGAGAGTTCCGCTGCTCAGGAGTTGGTTACTCCAACCGTTCCTTGGTGGTCGGAGAATACTAAGAATAAAGGAGGATTTTCAAATGATCAGTAAAGAAAAGAAAGCAGAAATCATCAAAGAGTACGGGCGTACAGAGGGAGATACCGGTTCACCAGAGGTACAGATCGCGATTCTTACGGAGCGCATTCGTGAACTTACCGAGCATTTAAAGGTAAATAAAAAGGATCATCACTCCAGACGTGGTATGTTAAAGATGATCGGCCGGAGACGTAACCTTTTAGCGTATCTGCAGAAGAAGGATATTGATGCATATCGTACATTGATAGAAAAGTTAGGTCTCAGAAGATAATAGATTTATTTTAATGACGAAAAATCGAGCAGGGTGGCTGTTATCTCCCGGCTCGATTTATTTTATTGCTTGCTTATCACATGGTTTCATGTTATACTAACTTCTGTATGCAGGTTTGTTTCCGAGACTTCTGAAAAGTTCATCTGAAAAGATGGTTTTTTCAGTTGTTTCGGCTGTATACCTGCATTCTTTTATTCGCAAAAACACAGGGACAGATTTTTGTTCCCATGGAATGGTGTATTTTGCGGACGGATATTTTCGTTAGATTAAACAGGTAGCAGATACCGGAAAGGAGATTAGATATGTCATATAAAACATATTCTATGGAACTAGCAGGAAGAACGCTCTCAATGGATGTAGGGCGTGTGGCAAAACAGGCAAACGGTGCAGTGCTGATGCATTACGGAGATACGACGGTGCTCTGTACAGCGACGGCTTCAGAAAAACCGAGAGAGGGCATTGACTTTTTCCCTCTGTCTGTGGAGTTTGAGGAGAAGATGTATTCTGTAGGAAAGATTCCCGGAGGCTTCAATAAAAGAGAAGGAAAGGCTTCTGAAAATGCAGTGCTTACGGCACGTGTGATAGACAGACCGATGCGGCCTTTATTTCCAAAGGATTATAGAAATGATTGTTCTTTAAATAACCTGGTGCTGGCAGTGGATCCGGAGTGTCGTCCGGAGCTCGTGGCGATGATTGGTTCGGCAGTCGCTACCAGTATCTCGGATATTCCGTTTGCAGGTCCGTGTGCGACGACGCAGATGGGAATGATAAACGGGGAGTTTATCATAAATCCAAATCAGGATCAGTGGGATAATGGGGACATGCGCCTCACTGTGGCCTCTACAAAAGAGAGAGTTATCATGATCGAGGCCGGTGCAAATGAGATTCCGGAGGACAGGATGATCGAAGCCATCTATAAGTGTCATGAGGTGAATCAGCAAATTATTGAGCTGATCGATCAGATGGTGAAGGAGGTCGGGAGACCAAAGCACGAGTATACGAGCTGTGCGATACCGGAGGAAATGTTTGAGAAGATGAAGGAAATCGTACCGCCTTTAGAGATGGAGGAGGCTGTATTTTCTGATGATAAACAGGTACGCGAGGAAAATGTTCGCAGGGTTACGGAAAAGCTGGCAGAAGCTTTCGCTGAGAAGGAGGAATGGTTAGCGATCTTGGATGAAGCGGTCTATCAGTATCAGAAGAAGACAGTCCGTAAGATGATCTTAAAGGATCATAAGCGTCCGGATGGACGTGAATTAAATCAGATCCGTCCTCTTTCCGCAGAGGTGGATCTGATCCCGAGGGTACATGGTTCTGCGATGTTTACACGTGGACAGACACAGATCTGCAATATTACGACGCTTGCCCCGCTTTCTGAAAGCCAGCGGATCGATGGATTGGATGTAAATAAAACGAGCAAGAGATATATGCATCACTACAATTTCCCGTCCTATTCTGTAGGGGAGACGAAGCCTTCGAGGGGACCGGGAAGACGTGAGATCGGTCATGGTGCCTTGGCAGAGAGAGCGCTGCTTCCGGTACTTCCTTCCGAGGAAGAATTCCCTTATGCGATCCGGAGCGTTTCTGAAACCTTTGAATCCAATGGTTCTACGTCAATGGCGTCTACCTGTGCCTCCTGCATGTCTTTGATGGCTGCCGGTGTACCGATCAAGAAGATGGTAGCAGGTATTTCCTGCGGTCTTGTGACAGGAGATACCGATGAGGATTTCGTACTTTTGACGGATATTCAGGGCTTAGAGGACTTTTTTGGGGATATGGACTTTAAGGTGACTGGTACGGTAGATGGCATCACGGCAATTCAGATGGATATTAAGATCCATGGACTTACGAGGGCTATCGTAGAGGGAGCGATTGCCAGATGCCGTGAGGCACGCCTGTTTATTATGGATAATTGTATGAAGCCGGCCATCAGTGAGCCACGGAAAGAGGTTGGAAAATATGCACCGAAGATTATTCAGACACAGATCGATCCACAGAAGATTGGTGATGTGGTCGGTCAGAGAGGAAAGACGATCAATACATTGATCGAAAAAACCGGTGTAAGGATCGATATTTCAGATGAGGGTGCAGTTTCTATCTGTGGAGAGGATAGAGCGATGATGGAAGAGGCACTTAGGCTCATAGAGATTATTACGACGGATTTCTATACCGGGCAGGTATTGGAAGGGGAGGTTGTAGGAATTAAGGAGTTTGGCGCATTTGTGGAATTCGCTCCCGGCAAGGAGGGTATGGTCCATATTTCCAAGATTTCGAAAGAGAGAATCAATCATGTTGAGGATGTGCTGACGTTGGGGGATCATGTGAAGGTGGTCTGCCTGGGGAAGGATAACCGTTCCGGAAAGATGAGCTTCAGCATTAAGGATGTAAAGT
>JAFVAA010000704.1 GCA_017476305.1 Lachnospiraceae bacterium | reverse complement strand
TTAATTTAGGTCTAATAAATGTTTTTTCTTCTCGTCCTACATTAATAAAAATATTGTCTACAGAGTCTTTAGATACTTTATTCTTTATAAGTGTCAATCTGCTTAGATTATCGTCTTTTAATAATTTTTCTAAAAATATTCTTACTGATATGCTCCTCGTTTCCAAAGTCAGACCATATTTCTCAGAAAAAAAAGCCCTCATATTTTTTGTAGTTATCGTCTTTACCCCAAATGTACCTATTGTCTCAAAAAGCATTATACCTTTTGTTATTTTTTTATCTTTATCGTCAGAAGGAACAAAAATCATATAATTGAACTGCTTTATGTCCGCATCCTCCTTACCTCTCAAATACATTACCTGCCTTGTATTCTTATTTGTAATTTCAGATTCTGTACCATATGCACCAGAATGGATTGTTCCAGATTCTATAGCATAGTCCTTTTTATTTTCAAGCATTACACTATTTTTGTCTACACAGAACATCTTCATCATTTTTTCATCGTCCGATAATTCATTGAAGTTTTCAATAAACTGATCAAATAAAGAAAATACATTCCTATACTTGATCCCATCATAATCATATTCTTGATTTAACTCATATATTTGATTTTCATGTTTCGAATACTTTTTCTTTAAATAAAAACTGCATATTAAAAGCCCATGCGATATCATTGTTTGTCTCCAACCTCCAATTCAATAATTTTTTGATTCATATAAATTCTCTATCAACCATACTTTTCATTTATAATACCCCGCCAAAAACTTCATCCCATTTTGTTCATTATCTTGAATATAGGCAAGCAGATTAGAATCTAATTTTGTATTCATGTACTCAACAATCGCTGGACACACCCAATACTGACTATCTTCTACAGGTTCTTGTCCCATATCAAGTGCATCAACATAATCAGATGAATGCATTTTTATACTATCAACAATTGACAATAAACTCAAAAATACTATTGTAATATTTTGCAATGTTTCTATTAATTCATCTTCCTTTTGTTTCCTATTGATTTGATAAGCATAATTATCTGTCAGATATTTTTTGCCGTTTGTATGAACATAGTTATTCAACTTCCTATCTTCTTTTTTCCACATATCATCTAAGAAGTGTTCCATAATATATTCAATTCTATTATTTGCATTAATAAGATATTTCTTGTATTTCGATGTGTCAAAATATTCTTTCCGTTTGCTTGAGTTATTTGAGCTTTCCAACTCATTGTATATCCACGACTCTATCGCTAATTCAACATCATTTTTTCTTTTCCCTGATGAAAGAATTAAAAAATCTAATTCTACTATTTTTAAGATTGTTTCCTCATTCAGACCAATGTCTTTTAGTTCTTCTTCTGTTAAACCCTTTATATTATCTATAACACTTAAGACGAAAAGATACTGCATTAAATCATCTCTATATTTTCTGATTAAAGTATATGCATCCGAGTATGCTCTTCTCATACAACAAAAGTCAATTGATATTAATGTATTCATAACAGACATTATTGCTTCACACGAAATCATATAAGTTCCATTGACACCTATAGATATATTGGGCGATGAGAATGTCGAATCAGATAAACATATCATTATATGCCAAATATCCTCGATTTCCTTGTAATTAAAGTGATAATTCAATTCTTCTAAATCGTTACTTTGTTGATTTTTACTCATATAGGTTCTCCCAGGCTTTCTTTATCCATTCAATTATTTTTTTCATTCCTCTCCTTACTATAGCTCCTCTATTACAAGTAATCCATCACTCAAAATACCTCTTAAAATTCTCCGACTGCTCCAGAATATCATTATATACCTTGAAATAGTCTTCCGGGTGGGCTTGATCGGGCAGCGGCGGGAAGCCATCCTCCCACAATAACATCATAATATCTGATTGCAGTTTTGCTTTCGTATCATTTCGTATTGCCCAATTCGGATATTTTGAAATGTCTGTGACCTTCTCATGGATCTTTTTTGCAAGCCGGATATTAGCTTCCTCCGAGTATTCAAATTCGTAGTTTTCTTCAACTGCTATCAAAATATCATAAAATGCTTTTTCTTCGTACCCTATACCCAGTTTTTCAAAAGAACCCTTTTCGTCTACCAACTCTGACATGAGGTTTATCATCTGCTCAGCCACATCATTTAAAATATCTGTAACCTGTGCTGCTTCCATGGTACGCATATTGTATGCGTTTACAATTCCCTGCAGCCGTTCAGAAAATGAAATTGCCTTAATTTTATTAACCTTCTTGAATTTTTTAAATTATCCTTTTCAATAGATTTTTCTAATACTGTGCTAACTTTACTCAAATCATTAAAAGCTTTTATTCTTGGAAATTTCTCCCTAATTTCCTCTAATAATTTCTAGGCACAAGGTAAATCTTTTCCCTGCTTATCTTTTGCCAATACAGAAAAACCCGCACCAAGAAATAGACTTATTCCAGTTTTTAACACTGCTTCAAAAGTATGCTGTTCTTCAATATTCATAACTAATCTCCTCCCAAAACTTAATTGCTGCATATAAAACAGTAGTTTCCTTAAATAAAAAAAATCCTTAAACTCCAGCCAATAGAAAACACTCTATATTAAACCTTTCTTTAAGTTACCCTCATCACAACCATCTCATCCAGCCCAATCTCCCCAATATCACATTCCTCCTTCCCCCGAAGATAGGTCTGCATATGATAAAACAACAGGCACTCCCGAAAATATCTCACTAACTCAGGTGTCCGTCTTTTATACCCATACGCCTTAAGCAGCGTCCGCAGCTTCATTCTCACATAATCCTGTCCATCTAAATACAGAATCTGTAGCCGTTTCATCTTGAAAAACAGGTCAATATCAAAATAATCCGTAAGAAATGTTGCGTCTTCCACTTCTTTCCCAAAAGTCTTAAAATCTCTCTGAATAGCGGGAAATTCTTTATCAATCACCGGTTTATCACATAAATAATCAGTCCAGTAATGGACATCCATGTACCACTGCCTTTCATCCGTCCGATAATCCGGATGCAGCCATAAGTTATCCTTTTTCCATAATTTCTCCAACAAGGCTCCTGCTGTCTTCTCTCCCAGATCCAGACTGTGAATGATACAGGCAAGATCAAAGGAATCGTAGTATAACTCAATCAATTTTATCACCCTTTATCCCGTTGCATTCTCTGCAAAGTATCTGTAAATTCTCTCCTACCGTTTTTCCGCCTTTATTCATCGGTATGATATGATCCACCTGAAAGAAAATCCTGTCTGTCCCTTTTCGTCCGCATCTGGCACAGGTAAAGTTACCTTGGACATCCCTGGATTTCTCAAATGCACCATCACGCAATTTTTTCTCCAGCTCTGGATTGACTTTCCCTATTTCAAACAAAGGCAGCTCCTCTAATTTTCGAATGCCATGCTGCACATTCTCTTCCTCGTCATAGATATGCGGATTCGACAGTTTTGTCAATTCAATATCGAGCTGTCTCCAAAAATATAGTTTTCGTCCAAAGAACAGCCGCAACAGATTATCATCAGCATGATCCCAAAGCGAATTGATATATTCCGTTTTCTTCCGCTGTCCCATATCCTCATCCCAAATATGTTTCGCAATTGCACCGACATCTAACTTGCTTCTGTCAATATCATCAAACAGATAGAACTTCGGTGCGGTTTCATATTGAGCATAGTATTTCAAAATATTGACGATATCCTTTTCCTCGTATGGCGGCACCATCTCCCCAAGGAAAAATGTATCCCTGCACTGTTCCGCAATATCTTCCAACAATTCTTCTGGGGGATATTCCTCATTACACTCAAAACTGGCAAACACTTTAGGAAGTGCAGTCATCAACTCCTCATATGCCTTTCTGGTACTGTCATAGACCATCACCTGATAGGAACAGTCCGCACCATTTTCTTCCAGATAGGTGAATGCATACATGCCGACAGGAATCCGTTTGATAAAAGGTACTTTCTCCAAAACTTTGGTATCTACAGAATCATCCAGCACAGAAGCGAACTCCTCAATTTTAGAAATCGCAATCATCCTCAGTTCATGCTGCACATGTTCCAAAGGATTATCTGTAAATTCATTATTTCCGCCAAAAAGGCTGTCCGGATTCACCCATGCGATATGTTCATTCCAATGATCGATAAACGAAACAATATAGGCAGATGACGTTCCTCCCGCTGCTTCTCCCCGAAGCGCACGCCCAATCATCTGTGTCATCAGTATCGTGGAAACGGTAGGTCTCGCCAAAAATACGGTCTTCGTCTGAGGCAAGTCAACACCTTCCGTCAAGATATTGACATTGACCAGAACCTTTACATTGCCTGTTCTGTACTCCTCCAATTTCCTTTCGTTTTCTTCCCTGCTGATCCGTACTCCTGTCACCGAATCCTTCACATCCGATACGACAAACTCCGCCCTGATTCCCTCTTTGTTAAACAATGCGCTAAGATGAATGGCATGTACGACATTCACCGCAAACACAATTGTCTGCCCATACTCCTTTTCCTTGGTCTTATAGGTGTTTACGATCAATTTATTTCTTGCCGCGCTGTCCGCCATCTGCCCTGCAATATCCTCCGGCAGAACATCCAACCGCTGAATGCTCTCCCAACCATTTAATCCCAATGTATCGCCATACATTTCGTCCGTATAATAGCTCTCAAAAATTGGCTTGGACAAAATACGGCGACTAATCAGTTCTTTCAGTCCGATTTGATAGGAAATGCCGATATTCCCATGAACAGCCTTTCCATTCCGCACTCCATCCTCATAGATTTTTGCCAAAAGCCCCTGTTCTTCATCGGCAGTGCGAAAAGGTGTCGCTGTCAGCCCGATCAGTTTGACATCCTCCACCTGTTCTTTTATGTACTCAATCACCTTACGGTATGTTTTCGCAGTGGAATGATGCGCCTCATCTATCACGAGAAAAATCTCCTTCTCACCATCCAGCCACTGATCCAGGCAGCTTAGATTTCTGCCTAAACTGTCTTTGCTGATAATCAACAAATCATCCGAAGCCTGAATATCAATTGTCCGGTCATAGTTGGACGCCCCAGACACAATACGATACTGAAAAGAAGGGATATGTGGAATCAGTTCGGAATATGCATATTTCTGAAAGGATTCTGCCGCCTGCTCAAGAAGCATTTGCCGGTGCGCAATCCATAAGATTTTCTTTTTTCGGTCAATTGCATTTTTCAAAAGCCACATAGAAGCAGTGTATGTTTTTCCCCCGCCGGTGGGAAGAACAAGCATGGTGCTGTATTTTTTGCTCTTATTTATGATGTCAAGACTTTCCATTGCTGCTTTTTGATGTTCATATGGAATTCTTGCATTTGCACCCTTTTTGGCTGTTATCCTTCCAAACGATTTTACTTCTATATAATCTTTTGCCATTTTATCTTTCTCCTGCTGTGTATAACTGTTAACGCTGTATCCCCATCACAATACCTTCAATAACTGCACTAACGTATGAGCACCATCCGTACCCGCTTTTGCTTCACGTAAATCAAACCTCTTAAATCCGTTCTCTTCCTCATAAAACTTTAACAGCTTCCGGTTATCCTCCGCCTCCAGAAAAACAACCATTCCACCAGCCATATATTGTAGCTTCGTTATCGTATCAACAGCCGCCTGAAGAAGCTGCTGTCCGGTGATTTTTTCATTCGCTCCATTCCTATAATTTTTTCCAAGTTGAGCGATCAAATATGCTGAAAGAGTATATGTATCTGTTCTCTCATCCAAATCACTTACTCTTGCAATCTTCCGGTTCATCGTCTTGCTGAATTTGGAAGCACTGACATTGATCGGCTTGACTGCAATCGTAAAATACCCAACCAGCTCCGCATCCATATTAGAGAACACCAAATATGTTACCGACTGATTTTTCTTCGTAAATTCAATTGCCTGTTCCTTCAGGAATCTTTCTACATCCGGATTCCTGTCACATGAAAAATCGGAGAGGATTTGATGTAACTCTTCCTCTCCGAGAATTTTATCATTGCCAGACAAATATCTACGAATATTAAAGACTGTTACGTCATTAAGCATTTGTCCTTTTCCTTTTTTCCATAAATTTTTTTATTTCCTCTGCACTGTCAAGGTACGTTATCTTCATATCCGGTGCCGGTGGTCTGTGAAGGGATTCCTGATAGGATTCTTCAATCGCATTGGCAAACATTTCAACTTGATCTTCGCCGGAAATGATAAAATTTTTTGTAATACTCGAAGTTGCCATATCCAACACCTCCTCTTCCTAATTATGTGTAAAATTGATTCTATAATTCTCCATTTACATTATATTATCAAAATTCGGATTATGCAACAACTTTTTATGATTTTTTCACGTCAGCATTCATAAATTCATTACTGCTCTCTGTTAGATATATTCCCGCATTCTGCCTTGTGATATTTCAGCTAACAAATCTCCACCTTCGTCCCACTTACAAAAATATTCTCACCGTTTCCGCCAGCAATGCATGAGAATATCCTTTCGGATATTTTCATGCGTTGGTTGGGGACACCCCAAGCCCCGAAAAAATATGCTTTGCTATTTTTTGAACACACCGTTCGGTGTGGCTTTTCAGGACATACAAAGTCCTTCTTTTTCTCCATATCCATTACACATTTTTGGGGAATTACTTTCAAACAACTTATTACTTGGCGGGAGAGAAAAATACACTGTTACTTCATACTTTTTTACTATCCTGCCTATTCACAAACCTAAAAAAATATTTGCCAATTTCCCGCTTGCACTTGTCTATTTTTGATGATGTGAGCAAGCACTGAAAATAAGAACCAAAACATTTCTGCTTCGGCTCTTACTCCTTGATTTTTTATGCATTCATTTTTGCCTGACTATTACAACCATTTTCACATCCGATTAATCAACAATACGGGCAACTATTTTTCTTCTGAAGTTCCTTTATCTCTTCACCATTTCTGTCCTGTCACCCGCAACATTTTCTATGTCAGATTTTGAAATTATTAGTTCCCCTTCTCTACATACAACATTCAATTTGTCTCCAATCGAGAACCCCAATCCTTCCAGCCAATGTCCCTGCAGCGTGATCCTCGGAATTGGTTCATAGTCTTTCGTACTGCCTTTATAAACGCTTAATTTTCTCTCTTCCATTTCGTCCCTCCATCCTTTCTGTTTCCAATATTTTTCTAAATCTGTGAATCGGCTCTGCGCTAAGTAGCGCCAACTTGATTACAAAACACGAGTGAATTCATTTCTCGTTGAGCGTGACGGTCGTGACGATGGTGACGGTATTTTTACTACCACCCCTGCTATGTAAAATATCGTCACAACCGTCACATATCGTCACGCTCCCTTCTTCAATCAATCCCTACTCCAACTTTCAGCATTTACTCAGCCACAATTCCGCCCTTCCATACCAACGTGTATTCTTCCAGATGCCTGCTGAGCAAATCCTCCACTTCTCTTCGAAGCATCACGATGTCATACACATCCGCTTCATTCAGCAAGTCCTCCTGTAACAAATCATCTGATATCTGTCTGCATAACTCCTTTTTCGTCATCCTTTCCCTCCTCCGCCGGTATCACTTTGTCCTCATTCCTCTTCAAATAAATCATCCTGCCATTATGACCTCTGCTGCTCT
>JAFVAA010000703.1 GCA_017476305.1 Lachnospiraceae bacterium | reverse complement strand
CATGAAATATTATTTTTGAGAATGCCAGAAAGGAGGACGAGGTCGTGGAGAGAAATCTTAGAAAGACTCGTGTAGTCAACGTTGTAAGTGATAAGATGGATAAAACAGTTGTTGTAGCAGTTGTGGACAACGTAAAGCATCCGCTTTATGGTAAAATCATCAAGAGAACCCGTAGATTAAAGGTTCATGATGAGGAAAACGCATGTAAGATGGGCGATAGAGTAAGAGTTATGGAAACAAGGCCTTTATCTAAGGATAAGAGATGGAGACTTGTAGAAATCATTGAGAGAGCAAAATAGTTTTTTGCGGAATATGGAGGGTTATCATGGTACAGCAGGAATCAAGACTTAAAGTAGCTGATAATACAGGTGCTAAGGAACTTCTTTGTATCAGAGTTTTAGGCGGTTCCGTCAGAAGATATGCAAGTATTGGTGATGTTATCGTTGCTTCGGTCAAAGATGCAACGCCAGGCGGTGTTGTAAAGAAGGGCGATGTGGTAAAGGCAGTTGTTGTTCGTACTGTAAATAAGACGCGTCGTGCAGATGGATCTTATATCCGTTTTGATGAGAATGCGGCAGTTATCATTCGTGATGATAAGACGCCAAGAGGAACACGTATCTTTGGACCGGTTGCTAGGGAGCTTAGAGATAAGAAGTTCATGAAGATCGTATCATTAGCACCGGAAGTATTATAAGGAGGTGTCATTGTGGCAACTAGTAAAATTAAGAAGGGTGATACCGTTCGTGTAATCACCGGTAAAGATAAAGGAAGAGAAGGAAAAGTAACGGCTGTGAAGGATGGCAAGGCTGTCATCGAGGGAATCAATCAGGTGACGAAGCATGCAAAGCAGAGCCCGGGCAATCCGCAGGGTGGAATTGTTCAGCAGTCCGCTCCGATCGATCTTTCCAATGTGATGTATGTAAGCAAGGGAAAACCTTCGCGTATCGGTTTTAAAGTAGAAGACGGAAAGAAAGTACGTTTTGCAAAAGCAACCGGCGAAGTGATCGACTAATACTTAGAAAGGAGGATGTAGGAATTGAATCGTTTAAAAGAAACTTATCAAAAAGAAATCATCGATGCAATGATGAAAAAGTTTGGATATAAAAACGTTATGCAGGTACCAAAGCTCGAAAAGATCGTAATCAATATGGGTATTGGGGAAGCAAAGGAAAATTCTAAGATTCTGGATGCAGCTATGGCAGAGCTTGCGACGATTACAGGTCAGAAGGCTGTCGTAACGAGAGCAAAGCACTCGATTGCGAATTTCAAGCTGCGTGAAGGAATGCCGATTGGATGCAAGGTAACCCTTAGAGGAGATAAGATGTACGCATTTTTAGACCGTCTGGTAAATTTAGCATTACCACGTGTGCGTGACTTTAGAGGTGTGAATCCTGATGCATTTGACGGAAGAGGAAATTATGCATTAGGTATCAAAGAGCAGCTTATTTTCCCGGAAATTGAATATGATAAAGTAGACAAGGTTAGAGGTATGGATGTAATTGTAGTTACAACCGCCAGAACTGATGAAGAGGCTCGTGAATTATTGACACAGTTCGGTATGCCTTTCAAGAAATAAGGAGGAGAAGTCATGGCTAAAACTTCTATGAAAGTAAAGCAGCAGCGTAAAGCGAAGTTCTCTACCAGAGAATACAGTCGTTGCAGAATTTGTGGTCGTCCACATGCTTATTTAAGAAAATACGGAATTTGCAGAATCTGCTTTCGTGAGTTAGCTTACAAGGGACAGATTCCAGGTGTGAAGAAAGCAAGCTGGTAAGGAGGTAAAACGAAAATGATGACGAGCGATCCTATTGCAGATATGCTTACAAGAATTCGTAATGCGAATACTGCAAAGCATGATACAGTAGATGTACCTACCTCAAAGATGAAGGTTTCCATAGCAGAAATTCTTTTCAAAGAGGGTTACATCAAGAAATATGATATGATTGATGTAGATGGTATTCAGATGATTCATATCACTTTAAAATATGGTGTAGATAAAAACGATAAAATCATTACAGGTCTAAAGAGAATTTCCAAGCCTGGTCTCCGCGTATATGCCGGAGCAGCAGATCTGCCAAAGGTGCTTGGCGGTCTGGGAATTGCTATCGTTTCTACAAACAAGGGTGTTATGACAGACAAGGAAGCAAGAAAAGAAAACGTAGGCGGTGAGGTACTTGCATTTATCTGGTAGAAAACATGGAAAGCGTTTTCCTGTGGGAGCGTGTTTCTTTTGAGGATGGTAAATGCAGGAAATTTATAGAAAGTATGGAGGTGCACGGCATGTCACGAATTGGAAGAATGCCTATCGCGATACCTGCAGGTGTTACTGTGGATATTGCAGAAAATAATAAAGTGACTGTAAAGGGTCCGAAGGGAACATTGGAAAGAGTGTTGCCGGCGGATATGGAGATCAAAAAGGAAGGCGAGGAAATTGTTGTAAATCGTCCGAACGATCTGAAAAGAATGAAGTCTTTACATGGTTTGACCAGAACCCTGATCAATAATATGGTGATAGGTGTGACCGATGGCTATGAAAAGGTATTAGAGGTAAACGGTGTTGGTTACAGAGCACAAAAGCAGGGAAAGAAGCTGACACTTTCTCTGGGTTATTCCCACCCGGTAGAGATGGAGGATCCGGAGGGTCTTGAGGTTGTCGTAGAGGGACAGAACAAGATCATCGTTAAGGGAATCGATAAAGAAAAGGTCGGACAGTATGCTGCTGAGATCAGAGAAAAGAGAAAACCGGAGCCATATAAGGGCAAGGGTATCAAGTATGCGGATGAGGTTATCAGACGTAAGGTCGGTAAGACTGGTAAATAGTTTAAAACCAAGATTTTAATTTAAAAAAGGAGTGGAGATACGATGATTAAAAAACGTTCGAGATCAGAGGTTCGTGTGAAGAAGCACATGAAGGTTCGCAATCGTCTTTCCGGAACATCAGAAAGACCGCGTTTAGCAGTATTTAGAAGCAATAATCATATGTACGCTCAGATTATTGATGATACGGTGATTGATGCCAAAGGAAATAAATCCGGTGCCACTTTAGTAGCCGCTTCTACATTGGAAAAGGAAGTAAAAGAGGGCTTGGAAAAGACCAATAATGTAGATGCAGCAGCAAAGCTCGGTGAGGTGATTGCCAAGAAAGCACAGGATAAGGGAATTAAAACAGTTGTCTTTGACAGAGGCGGTTTCATATATCAGGGCAAGGTGAAGGCTCTGGCATATGCAGCAAGAGAAGCAGGCTTAGAGTTCTAAAAAATTATAGGAGGAGAACAACACATGAAACGTACAATTATTGATGCGGAAGGTTTAGAGCTGGAAGATAATGTGGTAACGATCAAGCGTGTAACCAAGGTTGTTAAGGGTGGACGTAACATGAGATTTACTGCATTAGTCGTTGTTGGTGATAAGAACGGACATGTAGGTGCAGGACTTGGAAAAGCAACAGAAATTCCGGAAGCGATCCGTAAGGGAAAAGAAGCTGCTACAAAGAGCTTGATTGAAGTTCCTATGGATGATAACGGTAGTGTGCCGCATGATTACAATGGAAAGTTCGGCAGTGCTTCCGTACTGATTAAAAAGGCTCCGGAAGGTACTGGAATTATCGCCGGTGGTCCGGTTCGTGCCGTACTTGAATTAGCCGGATATAAAAATATTCGTACAAAGTCTCTTGGATCAAATAACAAGCAGAATGTTGTACTTGCAGCCCTCGATGGTCTTAAGCATTTAAAGACTCCGGAGGAGGTTGCAAAAGCACGTGGTATTTCTGTAGAAGAACTTTTAGGATAGGAGGAATAAATCATGGCAGACAAGTTAAAAGTAACATTAGTGAAGTCTACGATCGGTGCTATTCCTAAACAGCGTGCTACCGTAGAGGCACTTGGACTTAGAAAAATCGGCAAGACCGTAGAACTGCCAAACAATGATGCCGTAAAGGGCATGGTTTGGCGTGTCAGACATTTAGTAAAGGTAGAGGAGGCATGATCCTATACCGATGGTTCATTCTTTTGCACAGGCAAGCTTCACGAAAGCGAAGTCTGCGAATGCATGTATGCAGTCAGCATATATGCGTTGCGAAAGGATGATTCCCCAATCTGCTTTATGGAAAAATAAGGCAGATAGCAGCAAGGGTGCAGGGGACGCCCGTTAGTGAACAAAGCTTAGGAGGTCAATATGAATTTATCAACATTAAGTCCTGCAGAGGGCTCCAAACAGAGTAATAATTTTAGAAGAGGTCGTGTACACGGCTCAGGAAATGGAAAAACAGCAGGTAAGGGACATAAAGGACAGAAGGCTCGTTCCGGTGCACCACGTCCGGGATTTGAGGGTGGACAGCTGCCGCTTTATATGCGTCTTCCAAAGAGAGGTTTTACAAACCGGAATCATAAGGAAATCGTGGCAATCAACGTGGATAAATTAGAGAAATTTAATGATGGCGACGTAGTTACTATTGAAGCCTTATTAAACGAAGGTGTCATCAGTCATCCGAAGGATGGGGTGAAGATACTCGGAAATGGAGAATTAACCAAGAAGCTTACCGTTCAGGTAAATGCGTTCAGTAAGAGCGCAAAGGAGAAAATTGAGGCTCTTGGTGGAAAAGCTGAGGTGATCTAATTTGTTTAGTACAGTTCGCAATGCATTTAAAATAAAGGATTTAAGGAAGAAAATCATCTATACACTGGTAACGCTTATCATTGTACGTATCGGGTGCCAGATTCCGGTGCCGGGCGTGAAGGCAGATGTCATTAGTGAGTTTTTTCAGAACAATAATTCTTTAGATTTTTTCAATCAGATCACAGGTGGTTCGTTTGAAAGAATGTCGATTTTTGCTCTGAATATTACTCCGTATATTACAGCTTCCATCATATTACAGCTCCTAACGATTGCCATTCCAAGGCTGGAGGAGCTGCATAAGGATGGAGAAGAAGGAAGAAAGAAAATCGCAGAGTATACCAGATATCTTTCCATTGCTCTTTCTATCATTGAAAGTGGTGCTATGGCAATCGGTTTTGGCAGGGCAGGCTATTTGACGAATGATGTCTCTTTTCAGTCTGTGGCTGTGATTATCGTATCCCTGACAGCGGGAGCTGCTTATCTGATGTGGCTCGGGGAGCAGATCACAGAGCATGGGGTAGGAAATGGTATTTCCATTATCCTTTTGTATAATATCGTATCCCGTATGCCTTCGGATATGGCATCTCTTTTTGAGAAATTTGTATCCGGTGCGTCCACTACGGTAAATGGTCTGATCGGTGCAATCGTGATTTTGGCAGTGATTATAGGAACTGTGGTATTTATCATTATTCTTTCAGATGGAGAGAGAAGAATCAGCGTGCAGTATTCAAAGAAAACGCAGGGTAGAAAGCTGGTGGGTGGACAGTCTTCCCACATTCCTTTGAAGGTAAATACTGCAGGTGTGATTCCGGTTATTTTTGCCGGTTCCCTGTTCCAGATGCCGATCGTGATTGCAGGTTTTGCAGGAGTACAGCCGGCGTCCGGTGCCGGTGCCAGTCTTGGTCAGAAGATTTTAAAGGTGCTGAATCAGAACGCCTGGTGTAATTTTTCAAGCTTTGGGGAATTTAAGTACACCTTAGGTCTGGTAATTTATGTGCTGCTGCTTATCTTCTTTGCTTACTTCTATACTTCCATTACGT
>JAFVAA010000702.1 GCA_017476305.1 Lachnospiraceae bacterium | reverse complement strand
TACCATTATGGCTTGTATTTTTCCAATAGTTCTTCGGACGGGCATCTTCATTTTTCCGCAGCGCAGAAAGGTAATTGATTACATCCCAGGGGCAATACACATAGCTATTTCCAAAAACATATCCATCGTACCAATCCTTGATAACATCAGCCTTATCCAACCTGTCCGCTACGCTAAGCATGCCATTTACATCCTCCTCTGAAAAGCCAAAATATTCGGAAAAATCCTCATTAAGCACAGAGTAGGATGCGAAGTTATTCGTCCCTGTAAAGATACTTTCTTTTGCTATGCGAAGACACCCTGTAATGACCGCAAACTGCAGAAATTCATTATCCTTTAGGGCTGTACTCATCATTCCCCTGATTACAGCAAGCATCTTATCATAATACGGATTCTGTACCGTATCTTTCTCGCTTGCCTTTGCGAGCGGAACATCATATTCATCAATCAAAAGAATAACGTTCCTTCCATAAACAGCATGCATCATGCGCATAAGCGTTTTTAGGGAGTTCTCTACATCGCTTTCCGTGCCCTTTTGAGCCTTTAGCCTTGCAAATATCTCCAAATCATCCTGGTCCGCAGCTTCGCTCTTACCAATTTCAGATACCGCTTTGCAAACATCCGCTATAATCGTCATCAGCTTGGCATATGCCACCTCATAGTTTTCTGACTCTGCATCCTTAAAGCTCACAAATATTACCGGATACTGATTCATCCACTCTTTGCAAAAAAACTCATGCTTCATAATATCCAGTCCGTCAAAGATATCCCTGCTGTACTTCCTGATGCTGAAGAAATTCTCCATCATGCTGAGCATAAGTGTTTTACCAAACCTTCTCGGTCTGGTAAAAAGAGTCACTTTGTTCTTTGTATCATGAACGAGCTCATAAAGAATCTCTGTCTTATCCACATAATATGCGTTTTCCCTGCGAAGAGTCGCAAAATCTGCTTCTCCGACACTAACAATAAAATCCATATGTGCTCCTCCTTTCAAAATTCAGGATATACCTTACACGGTCTACCCCGTTCGCCCAAATGTCATCGAAAACATTGTTTTTAACTGATTGCACATCACGAATCCATCAATGAAATCATATTCAGTTAGTTCGTAGTGAAAAGGATTGTTTCGCCTCGTATGTGTAACAGGACATAAAAAAGCAAGTGTCAGCCTATCATTCAGCAGTCTGTTGCTAATTTTTACATTCAAACTCTTGATAATATCACGCGGAATCGTAGTAGTAAGACTATTCCCGACCTCTCTTAGAATTATGTCCATAGCCATGCCCGCCTTCCTGTTTGTATACACAAATATATACCATTTGAAATATTCTGTCAAACCAAAACCATATTGCATTCAATGACAGATTCCCTGCTCTATTCTATATTTTCCCTGCGCAAAAGAAAAACATTCGATCTCCGGCATCATAATATCCGAAAAGCTGCATTGCCTTTTTAGCACTCAAATGTTTCTATCTTCGCACTGTGCGTCTTTTCCTTTTCATCATAGTTGATTTCCACGAAAAGGAGCTTCCCTTCATAGCCGTCCAGAGCTTTGAAATATTCCTTTTTTTTAATCTGCCCGATCGCACTTTCCGTACAGTCATTTCTTTTTAACTCTATCACCATTGCAGGTGTGTCTGCAGCCCCTCCCTTGATTGGAACGAATATGACATCTGCAAAACCCTTCCCTGCCGTCACCTCCCGAAAAACGAAATATTGATTGATGGCATAGATATAGGCAAGATAGATTGCGCTCTGGAGCGCATCTTCGTTATTATAGCTCCTGTTTGATGTCACATGGATATGGCTCTCATCTAATGCTTTCGCTACTGCCTCTTCATTTCCCCGGATAGTCTCTTTTAGAAGTTCCTTCGATGCCTTGATGATCTTGTCCGTCTGCCTGTACTCCTCGTCATCCTCGATGGCATTGAACCACTCCAGCTTTACTTCCTTATTCGGAATCCGGCAGGTCTTTTCTTCCCTGTCATATGCCAGATATCCGATATGGCAGAGGTAGGTGAATACATCTGATCGGTTCTTAAAACCCGTCATAGTATTTGTATATCTGGTAACGTTCACGGCCACGCTCTCCCCGGCTAGCATCCGCACCACGTCCTCCCTGGTTCCCTCAAAGTTCTCCTGTATCCGGTCAGAAATGGCAAGATACGTGGAAGTGCGGCTCCAGAAGCCATCATACTGCCCGTTCTCCATACACATCACGACAGACTCCGGATTGTACAGCTCATACCCGTTCTGCACATACCCGTCATACCAGCTTTTGCATTCTTCATAATCCATTCCGTATTTTTTACAAAGCTCCATGACTTCCTCTGCAGTAAAACCAATATATTCTGCCAGGTTTCCCGCATTCAATATTGTGTATTCATGAAAATTATTTAACTTCGACTGGATTTTGTCCCGCACGATTGGCAGAATTCCGGTCAGATATGCCAGTGCGACCGCCGGTCTGACCGTAGCACTTTTAAAAAGCCCGTTCAGAAAACTTAAGTATTCCTCAAAAAGTGATTCTGGAACTTCTTCCCTCACGAGTACATCATATTCATCCATAATGAAGACAAACGGCTCCCCCGTAAGTTCATAAATGGCCAAAATAATATCCGCAAGCGTGTCTCCTTCATATATCTCCAGGTCAGGATACTGTTTTTTTGCTTCTCTTCTTAGCTTCGTCCGAATTCTTTTAAACAGATCATTCTTATTTTCCACATTCTGGTATTCACTATTCAAATCTATTTTGATGACATTGAACCGGTTCAGATTCTTTTTAAAATCTTCTGCTCCTGCTATTTTCAGCCCTGCAAACAACTCTCCGGCATCACAGCCTCTGGAATAATAAGCACTGATCATCTCACTGGCAATGGTCTTTCCAAACCGCCTCGGCCTGGAAATGCAGAGAAATTTCTTTGATGTATTCATAAATTGATTCAATTCATGCAGCATCATCGTCTTATCTACATAAATCGGTGATGCTAATGTTTCTTTAAAATTTTCATATCCCGGATTCAGATAAAACCCCATGGCAGACCGCCTCCCTTACAAAAATCAGTTTCCACTCCAATTCCTGACTTTCATTGTAAACGAAAAGCAGACAATTTACAACTGTCTGCTTTTCTCAGTTTGTGTCAGGAACGAAAGAAACCATTCTTTAAGTCCATTTAAGTTTTCTAATGTATATTATACTCATTAACAAAACATTGACACCTAGATGGAAAGGAGTGGATGACTTATGAGACATTCAAAAAAATATATATTAGGACTGATAATGGCAGGTTTCATCACTTCCACAGTGGCATTTACAGGATGTGGCACAGACAGCACAGAAACAAACGATACTTCTGTAAGCTCTGAGAGCTCTTCCGAAAGCAGTACATCTTCTGAAAATACAGATATGGAAAAACCGGACGGCGCTCCTCCGGATGGTTCCGGCGGACCGGATGGTGCTCCTCCGGACGGTGGAGCAGGAGGCCCTGGCGGCGGCTC
>JAFVAA010000701.1 GCA_017476305.1 Lachnospiraceae bacterium | reverse complement strand
TTTAATCTTCTCATGACATTTTCCTGCTTTTCTTGATCATACTGCTGATAAAGAATTGTCTTTTCCTCTGATTCAAAAAATGGGGACACCTCTCTTTCCATGGCTTCGACCAAAGCGACATTTCCTTTCCGGTCTAAAATTTCGCTAATCCTGCCATCCTCTGCTACAGAGTAGAACTTATATAAATAACCATAGCTGCCACCCATATCATAATTTCCTATGGCAAAATCCGGTCTGCCATCCTCATTATAATCCGACAGATGAAGAAGAAATTTTCTTGGAAAATACAAACTTCCATCTTCCCATACCGGAAGAGAAATCTTTTTTCGGTCCATCAGCTTCTTTCTCCGGTACACCTCGATTTGATAGTTTCCCTCATATAATCCCGTGCTAAAGTCCGGATCTCCCGTGACCTTTTTCGCATCCTGCGAAGTGACATAAACCGTATATTCCCCCACGGTGCTTTCTGAAAAGCAGTCTCCTGTTCCGGCAGCCTTTAATGCTCCCGAAGTATCTGCAGTCTCTGACCCGGAAATCAGTTCAGATTCTACCTTTTCAAAAGGAATCGCCCAACCGGAGCTCCATGGCCTCTCCTTCTCATATGGATCTGTCCATCTGTAGTAATGAAGAGTTTCTGCCAGATATAACGGGATGGACAACTGCTTCTCCGTATCATCCTCCTCGTTTCCTGTCATCCGGATTTTCTCATAGGAACCTGCTTCCGGCATCAAATCGCCCTGCGAGTATCCAATCCCCAACACAAGCTCTGCAACTCCTTCCCCATCCTCTACATATATTCTTTCATCAGCATGATGAAAGCCTGTTTCAATATAAATTCCATCGCTTGCCAGAGGATAAGCCGAGCTGGTGCTCCCCAGATACCCGATATACGCCACCTTCTTTTTTTCCTTATTGTAGCCGTAAATGTAGGCATCCATGGCATTATTCTCTCCTCCGCTCCAAGCTCCGTATACGTCAGTAGTCATCAAAAGAACCGGCTGTACAGAATCCACAATCGCCATATACCACGTTTTTTCACTGTCATTTTCGGCAAGTGCCTTCATCACAGCATATTCCTGATAGATTTTTTCATAGTCAATCCCCTCACCCTCCGTCACCTTTAGTTTAAAGCTTTCTGCGGAAATTTCCATCGCCTTTAAAAGCTCATCCGGTGTATAGAAGGTATCATAATGTTTTTCATCCTCATCATAAAAATCATATGTCTTCTGAAACCACGAAATACAAGGATATCCTGCTTTCATATTCTGACTGGAGGAATACTCCTCGAAAATCTGATACTCCTCATCATCCTCCTTTGCATAAACAGTATCTCCCTCTTTATACAGGTCACAACGATCCGGATAATAATGCCAAATATTTGTCTCCAAGTCCAAAAAAGCTTTAGATGTGCCATTATCGCCCAGCATTGCTGCCTCCCAAAATCCACTTCCCTCTTTTTTACATTCCCCGATGCCATCCTGTGAACGGTTCACTTCGAAAAATTTGATTTCCTTCTTTACATAATCAAATGCAAGCACTTCCAATCTTCCATTTTGATCCAAATCGGAGATGGCGTATTTGTCATATTTTGTCTCCGCCTCATAATCATCCCCATCCGAAATCCTCTCCCGCATTCCATGATTTTTTTCCAGTTCATCATCAAGCTCTGTATGCATGAGCCAAAGCGCACGATTTTCATGAATGAGTTTTATCTGCGCCTCTCTATCCCTGTTTATCTCCTCCCGGGAATGCGTCTGATAGTAATCTTCTTGCAAATTCTGTTTTCCTGCAGAATTTTTTTCGCTCATTCCTTTCGTTTTCGCTATTCCGTTTTCCTGTTCCTGCGCTGTCTTCCCTTTTT
>JAFVAA010000061.1 GCA_017476305.1 Lachnospiraceae bacterium | reverse complement strand
AGTCTGCCTGATATTCCTCATTCGTCTGCAAACTGCTCATCATCGTTCCGGAATATTTTACAATCTGGCTCCGTACAGAAGAATCTCCAGAGGATGCCCGTATCAAAATCTGTCCGGGATAGTCATGAAAAATATCGATATAGAGTTTTTTCGAAATTACAATGGATTTTGAACTGGTATCTATCTCATAGCTATCTACATAGCCGGCTAAAGTCAGACTTTTTTTCACAGGCAGATAGCTTTCCGCATCCAAAAGAATTTCTGCTTTTTCTCCCTTCTTTAGCTTCATTTTATCTGCCAGACCTTTATCCATAAAAAATTCATTTTCTGAAATTTTCTCCGGCAGACCTTTCATCCCTATCAAATACCGGAATCCTTCTTCCGGCTGTCCGAAAAGGTTCAACGTCTGTTTCTCTCCATTCACCCCTACCGTCTGCTCCCGCATATAGATCTCTTCGGTATCCCGAACACCATCTAAATCTTTTATGTAGGAAAACATAGCCTCTTTCTGATTTCCTTCCACCGATAAAATCAGATCACAGTCATACATCTGAATGTCATAAATCCTCTCTAAAGATGTTACAAAGATAAATAATATGAGAGCCAGCGTCGCCGCCGTCACACAAAGGACAGAACTGCCTACCGTACTTTTTCTGCCATACACCTCCATCGCCGCCATTTTCGCCACTGGTCGCTCTGTCTTTTTAAAAATCGCACAAAAAAGCTTTGAGCCCAGAGCTAACAGACACGGAAACAAAAGAGATAGCGAAAAGATAATCGCTGCAAAACAAAAAAACAAGCTTCCTGCATTTTCCGGCAGAAAAAGAAAGAGGACTGCTGTTAAAAAAAGCAGGATTCCAATCAGCATGGAAATGGAGCTTTTTTTATATTTCGTATCCTTGTTATCAAAAATAATATCCCGGATAGAAGTCCGTGACGCACGAATCACCTCTTTCAGTGAGCAGATCATCTCTACAGCCACAGCTCCGAAAAGCACCACCAGATATACCAGGAATGGTATTCTGCCATATGCTACAGATACCGAAACATCTCCGGCATCCACAGACACGATTTTTGAAAAAATGAGATTTCTAAAAAAACGATAGAGCAGACATCCCAAAGCCCCGCCAAGCAATCCGTATATTCCGCTTTCCAGTAAAAGAAATGATGTCGTAAGCGTATTTGAAATTCCCAGGCTGCGGAAAGTTCCCACGACGGGCATCCTTTCGCTGATTACACGTCCGGACACGGATACCGTCACAAAAATTACCAAAAGAAAACACACTGCAAACATCAAAAGAAATACCATCGTTATCATGCGAATCATATTTTTCATCTCCCCCTCATCGAAAAGTACCTTCACATCCGCACGAAAATCTTTTTTTTCCAACTCCTCTGCCACCTGACCAGAAAAGGAATCATCCAGTACATCTATATATGCTGTGTCATAAAGCATCTCTCCACCATACAATAATTTTTGATACCCTTCCTCACCTAAAAGTACCGTCTGGACTCCATTTACCATCCCGCTTTCCGAAAGAACCTTTACCACATGGTAGCTTTCTTCCTTTCCCGTATCGTCATAAAGAGCAATGGTATCCCCTTTTTTCAGACCGTATTCCTTCGAAAGCTTTTTCGATATCGCAGCCTGATCCTTCGAAAGTGAAAGCTTTTCTCCCAAAAGCCTCATTTGATATGCACGTTCAAAATCCATAGTCTTTACTTCAAAGTGCTTCGTATGAAAAAAGCTGACGAAGCCTTCCGGCACCTCAATCGTACCACTCTGCCTGGATGCCACCCGAAGTCCCACAGAAGCCTCCTCCGTCTGCAGCATCCCCTCTTCTAATCCCATGGAATCCGTCATCACGATATCCGCAGTTCCCGTCACCTGCATAAACATGTATTTTACCAGATTTTCTATCGTTTTGCTCATATCCAGACAAAGAAATGCCGTAAAAGAGCACACTCCGATACATACAAATAAAAGAATCGCACGCAATGGCTTTGCTGCTATATTTTTCAAGGTATGCTTTAGCATGATTTTCATGATTTTTTTCCTCCCCAGACCGATACTCTTTTTCCCGGTTCCACATACATCCCGTCTCCCTGGCTTATATGATAGAGTTCATAAAACTCTTCCGTAGAAGAAAGAACTCCATTTACCCGGATATACTCCGGACTATGCTCATTCTTTTGGAGCTGCATGATCGCCACCTGATCCTCCATCAGAGTGCACCAGATTTTCGCATAATTTTCAAATATTTTTTTCCGCTCCTCCTTCGTGGTCACAATTTTCATCAGACATTCCATACCGCTTTTATCTGCATAATTTTCTCCGCAGGTCAGTTTTCCATTCACATGATACACATCCAAAATCGTAAATTCCGAATAGTAGCGAATCATATTTTCTGTTCTCTTTTTTAATATTTTCCGGTCATTCTCACTAATCCAATCCGGATGGTAATCTCCATTTTCATCATAGTCCATCAGATTAGAATCAAACGCATGACCAATCTCATGTGCCATCACCATTCCGATTCCACCCAGATTCGTGGCATAATCTGCCGCCACATCAAAATAAGGAGCATGTAGCATGGCAGGTGTCACAGTAAACGTATTATCCGTCGTATAGACTGCATTGACCGTCTGTGGCGTCATTCCTGTATTTCCTCTTTCATTTTTTGTTCCAATTCGTGCCAGATCTTCTTTATGCTTTTCTTTAAAAATCTCTGTCACTCTACGAAAAAGAGTAGAAGCTTCTCCGCCAGTAGATTTGCCTTTCTTCATATTATTTTTTACATTTTTCCTGATAAACCGAAGGTTTTTCAGCTTCCTTAAAAGGCTCCTCCTCGAATCTACACTTAACCAATCAGCTCCCCGTATCAGTTTTTCATAACCTTTTTTGATGTCCATGTACATTCTGTCCATGATTTCATCCATCTCCTTTGTCTCATATTTCTCTACATATAAATCACCCACCTGCTCTGGAAGCAGTTCATTTACAAATGCTGCTGCCTTTTTTTCCTCACTTTGATATGCTTCTGGCGTATACAGAGACATAAAATCATAAATCCTGGCTAAGACCGCTTGATATTTCGAAAACATCTCACAGAGGACATAGGTTTTTAACGTTTCCAGATTTTCCTCCGTAAAAAGCTCCATAAGCTTTTGAAGCTGCTTTCTATCCTGTATGTAAATTCCCTGATACGGATTCTTTTTTATGCCAAATATATTTTCTAAACCCTTCGAAGAAATCGTTTTGCAAAAATCATCCATCTCTTTTTCTGAATAAAACTGAAATGTCAGAAACGGATTCACAGACTCCATGATTTCATAATCTGTACTGCATGCAATTTCTAAAATCAAATAAACCATATCCTTCGCTTTTTCATCTGCATCCTCCGGTTCCTCCCCACATGCAACCAGAACATCCATCGCAAAGGAGTGAAGCTTCTCTCTGCTTTCCTCTCCCTCATAGACACTTTTTAGCTCTGTCCCACAAAAATCTGTTTTCTGTTCCAAATAAACCGCATGTCTCTCCGCATGATAAAAGTCCCTGTCTACAGAAAAGTCAAAATACATCCCAAGCCCGTTTTTTTCCATCAATTGTCCGAGTACAGACAAAAGCTCTTTTAGACTCTTTCCTCTCTGCACCAGATTTACCCATGCTTCAAATTCCTTTTTTATCTGTTCTTTTTCCGAAAGACGTTCCAGATAGGCCTGATACAGTTCCCGAACCGCTCTTTTCTCCTCACTGTACGAAGTGGAAGGCTTAGCTCCTGCCGGTCCTTCTGCAGCCTCCTTGATTACCTGAAACACCTCATTCTCTACTATATCCATGATTTCCGCTGCCGGTCCCCCATAGCTTTCCCCGTAGTGAAGCTCTATATTTTTTAAAGTCTCCTGATTGATAGAAGCATAAAAATCATCCTGCGCAGA
This sequence comes from Lachnospiraceae bacterium, assembly GCA_017476305.1. GTDB lineage: Bacteria > Bacillota > Clostridia > Lachnospirales > Lachnospiraceae > Butyribacter. Next base: position 2,790 of record JAFVAA010000061.1, on the reverse strand, counting down.
AATCTCCTGTTTGACATCTCCCTGTAGCTTCTCTGATTGAAAGCTTCCTGCTCTATTTTTAAGTGCAGCACTCCCCTCTCCCACTGTGTCTTCCCCCAAAAGCTTTTCATTCCCATTCTTATCACCGGAATTTCCACTGCATCCTACCATACAGATACACAAACACATCGTCAAAAAAATACCCCAAAAACGAAAAAAAGTCATCGCCACATTCCTCCTTATTTTATACTCATTAATGAAATGGCTTGCCATTTCGTTAGTTAGCGAGTATAACTATACCATGACCGGTATTTTCAAAACGAAAAATGTGGCGAATGACATAAAATTTGTGGTAAATGGTAAAAGCTGCACTAAAGCCTTTGATCTACATTACTTCCTACAGGCTTTTCTAAATCTACAGTAACTCCTTCCGAAACAGAAGCAAAGTCTTCTTCCTTTTCCTTCACCTTCGCAAGCTCTTCTCTGCTATCGGAAAGTATATCCACCATAAATACGGCAGCATTCTGTACTTTTTCCTCCAACCCTGCAAGCTCCTCCTCTTTCTGCCAGGTACTCCGTCCCCGTCCCGTATCTAACTGAAGCTCTGTTTCCAAAACGCTTTTCTGTCCTTCCAGCCGTGTTTTTACAGAGCTCTGCACCTCTGCCTGCTCCATAGACATATCTGCTGAAATCAGAGACTTCATCACACGTCCGGATATTCCCTGTTTTTTTCCTTCGGACGTATTCTGCAGCCGCTCTTTTTCATCCAGCTGCTCCTCCATCGAAGCTCTTTTCTCCTGTTCCTTTTCCCTCCTTAGTTCTGTCTGATGCTGTCTTAACTGATTCTCTAAGTCTGTAATTTCCTTTCGGAGCGCCTGCCTTTCTTTCATCCGCTCCTCTAAAGACAAATCCTCTCTCCCAGAAAGCTCCTGTAATTCCTTCTGCTTATTCATAATTTGACTCTGGATACCTTTGCTGTACGCATCATTCTCCTGGTTCCTGCCCATCTGTAAAGCCTTCCCTGCTCCATCCACCTTTCCTACGTTCATAAATATTTCCTCCTGTTCCTTTGATTTTTGAAAAAGCTACTGCCCGCAGAAGCAATATTTTCAAAAATCATTTCGGAATATAGCCTAAAAAACATCATGGAAATGAAGTAAACACACTTTTTTTTGAAGTAAAAGCCTCATAGTCTATAGCAATAAAAGCATCACCGTCAAAATAACCTCCCTTCCCTCCTGCATAAAAGTAACTGCTCCACCATACCTTTCCGCCACCCGCTTTATGTTGAAAAGGCCATAGCCATGCTCCTCTCTTTTTTCCTTTTTCGTTTCTGGAAACCCACTTTCCGTCTGAAAATCCAGCACACCATCAAAGGAATTTCGAACCTCTATCAGATAGGTACCTCGATGCAGAAAGGAATGCACCTTTACAAAAGAAGCCTCACTACTCTCCGCTGCCAAAATGGCATTTGATAATGCATTCATTAAAAGAATACTAATATCAACCACCTCCACCCTATCCGATACCGGATAAAAGAAATCCGCTTCAAAACGAATCCCTAGTTCTGCCTTTGCCACAAAATCAGCACCTTATTCGCTATCAGACTACATCCTTGACCGATTTATATTTTACAATCATTTTTTCTACCACTGCTTTTTCCTCCCATGTCGGCTCCTCTTTTCCTGCACGATTCGCATAGAAGTCTGCAACCTTATGTAGAATTCTGTTCTTTCTACAGATTTCATGCTCTCTTTTTCTGTAAAATTCTTCCATTCTTTCTACATCCTGGTTCTCTCGAATCAGTCCATCATAGTGAAACTGCCATACTGCATCACAAAGCTCCCGGCACTTTTTCGCCTCTCCGGTAAAATACTCCCCAACTTCTTCTAAAAATACACTTGAATAGCACATACAAACGCCTCCCTTGCCAAAGATATAGTATATACTTTTGGCAAAAACACGTCAAGTATCTCCTGCTTATGATTCATTTACCAGTTTTCCTGTCATATGTTCCGGAACCAATTCCAGACAGCACACTCTTGAAAACGCATTTTTCAGTTCCTTTTGCAGATATGCTTCATCATCTGTAAACTTACGACACAGGCTGGTACAAATCTCCCTCTTTTTCGATTCCTCCTCCACTATATGCATTCGTCCAAATACCACCACACTTCGAATATTCAAAGCCCACTCCCCTTCTCTGCGATATCCGCTGTCACAGACACAGTAGCTGACTTTATCACACCTTGCAATAGCATCCAGCTTATGCCCTTCCTTCGCACAATGAAAATATATTTTTTTATCTTTTTCTGAATACCAGTGGTCAAGCGGAATTCCATATGGGTATCCATCATCCCCAAGCACGGAAAGAACTCCTCTTGGCTCATTTTTTAAAACCTCGATACATTCTGATTCTTTAAGCTGTTGCTTAAATCTCCGCATCTTCCTAAACATGCTTACGCCCTCCGGATATTTTTATCTCATTCAAAATCTCTCCAATATCACCATCGATACAAATTGCCCTATCTGCAATTTACGAAATTCTATTTTTTTCGCTCCTATATCACTGCAATCCTCCCGATCTGCTTTTTCAATTCTTCTATCTCCTTACGCAGTCTGTTTACTTCCTCCTTCTCGGATTGCAGCTGCTCGTCTTTGCTTTGTAGCTGTTCATTTTGACTCTGTAGCTGTTCATTTTGACTCTGTAGCTGCTCATTTTGGCTCTGCAGCTGCTCATCTTTGCTCTGCAGCTGCTCGTTCAAATTTTGAATTTCTTCTTTTTGTTCTGCAATTTTTTGATCTTTTTCT
>JAFVAA010000700.1 GCA_017476305.1 Lachnospiraceae bacterium | reverse complement strand
CATGGCAGGCATATCCGGTACAAAGGGGATAAAGACCACGTCTGCGAATACCTTTCCCGTAGTCATCTCCCGGATGATGGTATACTGGTTCAGGGCGTAGAGGTATGCCAGGTAGATGGCACTCTGGAGGGCATCCTCGTTATTATAGCTGCGGTGACTGGTGACGTGGATGTGGCTGGTATCGAGTGCCTTTTCGACTGCTTCTGCATCACACCGAATGGTTCTTTCCAGAAGCTCCTTTGAGGAACAGATGATTTCGTTCGTCACGGCATAGTCCTCATTAACCCGGACTGCACTGTACCACTCCTGGCGGATTTCCCAATTCGGGATGCGGCAGGTCTTTTCTTTCCGGTCATAAGCCAGATAACCGATGTGGATAAGATACGTAAAAAGGTCATCCTTTGTACAAAAAGAATCCATGGTATTCATATAGCTTGTTACATTCACGTTCACAGATTCTCCTGCAAGCATCCGTATGACATCTTCTTTCGTTCCGGCAAAGTTCTGTTTGATCCGGTCAGATATTGCCGCATAAGTCGATGTCATTCCCCAATATCCGGCGAATTCTTCAGATTCTATCGCCTCTATGACAGATTCCGGATTATAGATTTCGAATCCCCATTGTGTATATCCATCATACCATCGTCTGCATTCCTCAAAATCCATGCTGTATTCCTTACAAAGATTCTTAACATCCTCTGTAGTAAATCCAACAAACTCTGCCAGATTTTTTGCATTTAAAATGGTATATTCTTTGAAGTTATTTAACTTTGACTGTATTTTATCCCGCACGACCGGAAGGATCCCGGTCAGGTAGGCCAGGGAGATGGCGGGGCGCATGGTATCATTTTTAAACAATCCGTTGAGAAAGCTTAAAAATTCCTGAAACAGATCATCCGGTACCTGCTCCCTGACGAGCACATCATATTCATCAAAGATCAGGACAAACGTTTCCCCTGTGGCAGAATATATTTTTAAAATGCTCTGTGCCAGGGAATCTTCGTCTTCCAGCAAAACATCCGGAAACTCCCGGTTCATCTCTTTCTTGATCTCTTTTGTCAGGCGGACCAGGAACTGTGCTTTATCCGTGGCTGCCTGATATTCCCCGTTGATATCCAGCTTAATGACATTGTACCGGTTCAATTTTTCTTCAAATCCAGGCTCCGCTGCTATTTTATACGGTGCAAAGAGATCCTTTGAATCACAGCCCTTGGAGTAGTAGGCACTTAGCATGTTTCCGGTGATCGTCTTTCCGAAGCGGCGTGGCCTGGAGACACAGATATATTTGTTTCCCGTGTCCATAAACTTATTGATGACAGAGATCATCATGGTCTTATCAACATAGATTTCTGCGGATAAAGTCTCTTTGAAATTCATGTTTCCCGGATTCAAATAAATTCCCATGGTTGCTTCCTCCTATAATTTCTGCCCATTCGTTGAATGTGCCTTCCGTGCCATATTCCCTGCCAATTAGACAGAGCGTGCTTAAAATGCTGCTTTTCCTGCCCATTCTCATCAGTTCTTCCCAAACTGCTCAAACCGGCATGTATGTGTCTTCTCCTTCTCATCATAGTTTATCCCCACGAATAAAATTTTTCCACTGTAGTTCTCCAGTGATGAAAAGTACCTTTTCCCACGAATCTGGTCCAGGGCACTTTCCGCAGAGCCGTTCCGCTTCAGCTCGATGATCATGGCAGGCATATCCGGTACAAAGGGGATAAAGACCACATCTGCAAAGCCCTTTCCCGTAGTTATCT
>JAFVAA010000699.1 GCA_017476305.1 Lachnospiraceae bacterium | reverse complement strand
GGATTTCATTGCTTTAAAAAAGGTTTCCTGCGTCAATTCCTCCGAAAGAGTCTCGTCAGCGGTCAGCCCGCGTAAATATTTAAAGACATCGTCAAAATATTTTCGGTAAATGTCATCTATGTCCCGCAAAAAATCGCCTCCTTATCTGGTGGTTTCATTTATATGACTCTATAAAATTCATAATATCACAAAAAAATTATAAAAAAATAAAAAAGCTTGACAACTGATTTGTATTATTGTACTATATGTGTAATACAATAATACAGTAACACAAAGCGAAAGGTTGTATTACATGCAGTTTCTAATTTTATTGATTTATGGAAATGGAAGCATACCGGTAAAGGGGGTGAATTATGAAATGGAATTTTACCGATGATTTGCCGATCTATCAGCAGATTATGGATGTAATCCGGCAGGGGATTGCGAGTGGAGAGCTTATGGCGGGAGAGAGACTGCCCTCCGTGCGGGAGCTGGCATTGGAAGCAGAAGTAAACCCGAATACGATGCAGAAGGCACTTGCAGAGCTGGAGCGGGAAGGGCTTCTCTATTCGAAACGTACCTCGGGGCGCTTCGTTTCGGAAACACAGGAGGTAAGGAATGCATTAAAAAAAGAACTGGCAGATGGCTATGTCTCTGACTTTTTAGAAAAGATGGAGAAGCTGGGATATGGGAAAAAGGAGATTATAGCACTGATTCAGGAGAGGGAGGATGGAAAATGGAGTTAGTGAAATGTGATGGTCTTATAAAAAATTATGGCTTAAAAAAGGCTCTTTCGGGTGTTACTTTTTCGCTTCCTGCGGGAAAAATCACAGGGCTTTTAGGGCCAAATGGAAGTGGAAAAACGACGCTGATAAAAATTCTTGGTGGGCTTTTAACTGCGGACGGGGGCACTGTAGCGATTGGTGGGAACAGCCCCGGTGTAGAAACGAAAAAAATCGTGTCCTATCTGCCGGAGCGCACTTATTTTTCCAGTGCAGTAAAGGTAAAGGAGACTTTGGATTTTTTCGAAGCTTTTTATGAGGATTTTGAGCTGGAGAGGGCAGAGGAGATGTTAAAGTCGCTGCAGATTTCAGATAAAAGCAAAATCAGCGAGCTTTCGAAAGGAAACAGGGAAAAGCTGCAGCTCGTGCTGGTGATGAGCAGAAGGGCAAAGCTCTATCTTTTAGATGAGCCCATGGGTGGTGTGGATCCTGCAGCCAGAGATTTCATTTTACGAACCATTCTTAAAAATTACGCAGAGGATGCCAGTGTAGTGATTTCGACACATTTGATACAGGATGTGGAAAAGGTTTTGGATGATGTGATTTTTCTCAAGGAGGGAAATATCTGTCTCAAACAATCGGTGGATGAGCTGCGGGAAAAGGAAAAGAAATCGGTGGATGCTTTATTTCGGGAGGTGTTTCAATGTTAGGAAAGTTATTTTTATATGATATGAAAAATCAGTTGCGGATTTGGAGGTTTGCTTATATAGGGATTTTGGGATTCAGTCTTTTGACTGCGCTGATCCGGTGTCTGGATTTTAAGAAGGGGGTATTGGGTGAAATCTGGGGAGCAGTTTATGGGGTATCGAAAGGATTCTTTTATGCAGCAGGTGCAGTGATGATTTTTGCCACACTGTTTTATGCAGTTTTGTATTTCAGAAATAATCTGTTAAAGGATCAGGGGTATCTCATGCATACTCTTCCGGTAAAGGAATCGGAGCTTTTCCTTAGCAAGTTTCTTTCCAGCTGGTGCTGTATCCTGCTTTCTATTCTGGTGTTTGCAGCCGGAATTGTCATTACCAGATTTGGGACAGGTGATTTGTTTTCCATCATTTATACAGAAAATGGTGTAGCAAAGCGGATTAGTCTTTCCATGCTTTTTTTCGGGGAAGGGTATGAAACTCCGCGTCTTCTGTTTTTGGTTATCTTTTTTGCGATACCGGTAAATTTAAGTCTTTTTTTGTTCAGTCTGACGTTGGGCTATACGATGAAGCAGAGTAAGCGCAGGATGAACCGGGATGTGCTGTCTGTACTGGTTTATATAGGAACCTATGCGGGACAGCAGTTTTTAGGCGTGATCAGTCTGATTTTGGGTGCGCTCCTGTATTTCAGGCACTATGGTACGAAATCCTTCATGGAACAGATTCTTTCCGAGCAGGGACCGACAGCACAGCTTCCCATGGATTATTTTATCACGGTAGCAGTCGGGATTGATGGCATTCTGATCATTGGTCTGGCTGTGGCAGCGGTATTCTGGTCGATCTACCGGTTAAAGAAGTATTTGAATCTGGAATAAAGTGTGCTATACTGAAAGAAAGCTTAATACTCCCGTGCATAGTGCGGGCTATGGGAGAGCAGAAAAAAGAAAACGGGGTGACAGACTTTGAAGAATTATGAATGGTGTGCCTATACATACAGACACCGAAAAGCCTTTCTTTATGTCATCGAAAAGCTGATTCATGAGGAAACATTGAAAAAGGAAATGAAAAAACGTGCGAAGGTTCATGATATGGATAAAATGCTTTTGTACTTGTTTTTCGGGCAGAGAGAGGTGCAGGAGTGGCATGTGAAAAACCAGCCGCATCATTTGGAAAGTGGATTGGGAAATACATACTTTGATCTGGTAGAGACCGTAATCGACTATGAATGTGCGCCATATACAAAGCCGGATAAGCCGCTAAATGCGTATGATTTTGTCTGCAAGCTCGTAACTATGGGGTATCTTAAGCAGGGGAAGGCAGATGAACTGATTCGGATCATGCATGATTTTGGAATCGATCATTCCTCGGAGGTAGCAGGGGATGAAGAGGGGTTTGCGTATTTAAAGCAGTTTGAGGAGATTTCAGAGGAAATGATTTTATATGAAGTGATTTGTTATGTACGTGAAAATCCGGAGAGTGCAGCCATGGACTATTTGAAGGGGCACTATCCGGAGGGAGGAGAGGCTGTATGTTAGGAGTTTGTTTGCTGTTTATAGGAATTGTTTTGATGAATAACGGGTTTGGAACCTTATGGAAGGTGCCAGGGAAAGCTGTGGCTGTGATGAATTTTCTGGTAGGAGGATTATCTGTATTCATCAATTTCGTTTCTCTGGTGCAGGGGAATTATTATGCTGCAGGAACAGGGCTGTTATTTGGTTTTACCTATCTTTTTGTCAGGTTCAATCATATTTTTTCGTTGGACACAAAGCCGTTTGCTGTTTTTTCTACTTTTGTGGCAGTAAATGCTGTCGTATTTGGAATCGTGGAAGGAGTGACCGGGAGTACTGCTTTAGGAATTATGCCGGACTGGCGGTGGGCTGTGATCTGGTGGCTGTGGGCGGTCTTGTGGGGAAGTGCTTTCGTGACAGATATTTTGAAGAAGGATTTGGGGAATTTTGTACCCGGTCTGCAGATTTTCGAAGGTATTGTGACGGCATGGATACCGGGCGTGATGCTTTTACTAAAGATTTGGTAAATTATTTTGAGATAATTTCTTAATAGTACATTATAGCTTTAAATCATAACTTCCTGCAAAATTTCATCGGAAAGGAAGCGGATATTTTCCTTTACTTTTTCCCTTTCAAGTGTTAAAATATTGTGCAGTATGTATGATATCAAAGGAGAAGCACTTTTTATCATCCGTATGGTATCAGTCAGGAAAATCTGGCTCTATCGTTTTTTCTGACATCAATATATATTATAGTAAGGAGGATATTTTACAAATGGCAAGAGCAAAACAATCCATGGATGGAAATACCGCTGCAGCTCACGTAGCATACGCCTACACAGAGGTAGCCGGTATCTATCCTATCACACCATCCAGCCCGATGGCTGACTCCGTAGATATGTGGTCAGCAGCAGGACAGAAGAACATTTTTGGCAGCACAGTAAAGGTAATCGAGATGCAGTCTGAGGCAGGTGCAGCAGGTACCGTACACGGTTCCCTTGCAACCGGTGCACTGACGACTACATTTACCGCATCTCAGGGACTTCTTCTGATGATTCCGAATATGTATAAGATTGCTGCAGAAATGTTACCTTGTGTATTCGATGTTTCTGCGCGTACCGTTTCTACACATGCACTGAATATCTTCGGAGATCATAGTGATGTTTACGCCTGTCGTCAGACCGGTTTCGCTATGCTCGCTGAGACAAATCCACAGGAGGTTATGGATTTAAGTCCTGTGGCACATTTGGCAGCACTCGAAGGAAAGGTTCCGTTCATCAATTTCTTTGACGGATTCCGTACCTCTCATGAAATTCAGAAGATCGAGAAGTGGGATTATGAAGATTTAAAAGAAATGTGTCCGATGGATGCCGTAGAGGAGTTCCGTAAGCATGCGTTAAATCCGGAGCATCCGGCAGCACGTGGTTCCCATGAAAACGGAGATATCTTCTTCCAGCACCGTGAGGCATGTAATAAGGCATATGATGCACTTCCTGCAGTCGTAGAGAAGTACATGAAGAAGGTAAATGAGAAGTTAGGTACGAATTATGACCTGTTCAACTACTATGGAGCAGAGGATGCAGACAGAGTGATCATCGCTATGGGTTCTATCTGTGACGTGGCAGAGGAGGTTATTGATTACTTAACCGCAAAGGGCGAGAAGGTTGGTCTGATCAAGGTTCGTTTATATCGTCCATGGTCTTCGGAGGCAATTCTGAAAGTAATTCCAAAGACGGCAAAGAAGATCGCAGTTCTTGACCGTACAAAGGAGCCTGGTTCTCTTGGGGATCCTTTATACTTAGACGTGGCTACTACGCTTCGTGAAGCAAAGTTAAATGACATCGTACTGACCGGAGGCCGTTATGGACTTGGTTCCAAGGACACCCCTCCATCATCTGTATTTGCGATTTACAAAGAGTTAGAGAAGGATGATCCAAAGCCTCGTTTCACCATAGGTATCGTCGATGATGTGACGAATCTGAGCTTACCGGAGATCAAGCCTGCACCGATTACTTCAGCACCGGGAACGAAGGAGTGC